>CANHLV010000226.1 GCA_947461495.1 Chitinophagaceae bacterium | reverse complement strand
TTCTCTTGCATTACGGCGATGTTATCTTAGGAAAAACCACCGTGCTTTGCAAAGACACACCTGCTTTTATTGCCAATAGAATTGGTGTTTTTAGTATGATGTCAATTATCAACATTATGGAAAAACAAAACCTTTCCATTGACGAAATAGAAGCATTGACTGGACCAATTTTTGGACGACCCAAATCTGCTACTTTTCGTACAGCCGATGTAGTGGGTATCGACACATTGGTAAAAGTCGCCAATGGAGTTTATGAAAACTGTATCCATGATGAAGCTCGTGAGCAATTTAAAATTCCTGATTGGATGAATAAGATGGTTGAGAACAAATGGCTAGGTGATAAATCAGGAAATGGATTTTTCAAAAAAACAAAAGCAGCCAATGGTGAGAAGAATATTGAAGTGCTTGATTTGAAAACGCTGCAATATCATTCTCGCCAGAAAGTAAAATTTGCCAGCATTGATGCCGTAAAACAAATTGAAGATGTTCCTACACGAATAAAATTGTTGTTCAATGCTGGTGATAAAGCCGGACAATTTTACAAAGCTTTTCATTATTCACTTTTCTCTTACATATCCCATCGCATTCCCGAAATTAGTGATGAATTGTATCGAATAGACGATGCCATGAAAGCCGGATTTGGTTGGGAAATTGGTGCTTTCGAAAGTTGGGATACGATTGGACTAACTCAAACTGTTGCTAAAATTAAAGAAGCTGGATACACCATTGCGCCTTGGGTTGATGAAATGCTCAACAAAGGATTTACTTCTTTTTACAAAACCGAAAACGGCAATCGTTATTACTATAATATTAACACCAACGCATACACGCTAATTCCAGGAAGCAAAACATTTCTGGTGATGAAAAATTTTGAAAATCAGACCATCTGGAAAAACAACAATTGTAGAGCTTATCATTTAGGTGATGATGTTGTTGGACTGGAATGGTCGACTAAGATGAACAGCATTGGCGGAGAAGTGTTGGAAGGCATTCAAAAATCAATAGCTATTGCAGAAGAAAATTACAAAGGTTTGGTCATTGCCAATGAAGGCAGCAACTTCAGTGCAGGGGCTAATGTAGGCATGATATTCATGCTAGCGCTAGAGCAAGATTATGATGAGATTGACATGGCAATTCGACTATTTCAAAATACGATGATGCGCGTTCGTTATTCTTCAATCCCTGTGGTGATTGCGCCTCATGGACTGGCTTTAGGCGGTGGCTGTGAAATTTGTTTGCATGCAGACAAAGTAATAGCAGCTTCTGAAACTTACACAGGTTTGGTTGAAGTTGGCATTGGCGTGATTCCCGGTGGCGGGGGCACTAAAGAATTTGTATTGCGAGCTGCCGATGAAATGCATAACGGTGAACCTGAGACGATAACTTTACAAAATAGGTTTCTAAATATTGCCACTGGCAAAGTAGCTACTTCAGCACACGAAGCTTTTCAAATGGGTATTTACAGAAAAGGCACCGACGATATCGCGATGAATGTGTCAAGAAGAATTTCAATGGCAAAAAATGCAGCTATTGAATTGTTTGATAATGGATACGTGATGCCTGTGCAACGCAACGACATTAAAGTTTTGGGGCAATCTGCTTTAGGCGCTTTGCATGTTGGTATCAACGCGATGTGGCGCGGTCAATATGCTAGTGAGCATGATGTGAAAATTGCCAAAAAACTGGCTTATGTGATGTGTGGTGGCGATTTATCAGAACCGACATTTGTATCAGAACAATATTTATTGGGTTTGGAAAGAGAAGCCTTCCTCAGTTTAATGGGTGAAAGAAAAACACTCGAAAGAATACAAAGCATCATTAAATCAGGTAAACCTTTAAGAAATTAATACAATGACAACCATTCCTCCTTATTTAAAAAAAGGCGACATGATTGGAATTACATGTCCTGCCTCCTATCTCATCGCTGCCAATGCTGATAAATGCATTGAAACCCTTCAACAATGGGGTTTTGAAGTGATGGTTGGTAAAACGCTAGGCAGCAAATCGAAAAATTATTTCAGCGCTTCAGATGATGATCGTGCGAATGAACTTCAAGCGATGCTTGATGATAAAAATATCAAAGCCATTATTTTTGGGAGAGGTGGTTATGGCATGGGGAGAATCATCGACAAGCTTAATTTCAGCAAATTCAAAAAAAATCCAAAATGGATTATCGGTTTTAGTGATATTACATTATTGCATTGCCACCTTTATGGTCATCATAAAATCTCCAGCATTCATGGCCCAATGGCTATTGGTTTTAATAAAGAAAAAAGCAACGCCGAATCTATTGATTCATTGCACAAACTTTTAACCGGAAAGAAATTTAATTACAACTGCAAGTTTCATAAAAACAATCGTGTTGGAACTGCTAAAGGAAAACTCATTGGTGGCAATCTCGCATTACTCGTAAATGCCATTGGCACGGCTTCTGATTTCGAAACAAAAAACAAAATTCTATTTATAGAAGATGTGGGCGAATATCTCTATGCCATCGACAGAATGTTTTATCAATTAAAACGCAACGGAAAATTGAATAAGCTTGCAGGCCTCATCATTGGGGGGTTTACAGACATGAAAGACACAGAAAGACCTTTCGGAAAAACTTTAGAAAATATTATTAAAGAATTAGTAGATGAATATGATTATCCGGTTTGCTTTCATTTTCCTATCAGTCATGGCAAAGAAAATGTAGCCGTAAAAATTGGAGTGGAATACGAATTGAAAATTACTGCAACAAAAACAACGTTGAAAGAATTTTAAATTATTTCAAGATCTCGGTCATGGCTTTTTTATAAACTTCACTTGAAGAAAGATCATTGTGTTTTCCATTTCTTATCACTAAAAATTGATCATTATTTTTTAGAGAAGTTTTCAATTTCATTGAAGATTTTGCTGGAATCACTTCATCAATCGTTCCATGAAAAATGGTAATCGGACATTGCACTTCTTTCAAATACTCTCCTACAGGAAATTTGAAATTAGCCATGGATTGCATTGGATAAATAGGAACATAACTGCTGAACAAATCCGGGATGCTGTAATAAGGTGACTCCAATACCAACTGTTTTACTTTTAGAGATGAAGCAAGATTCGCTGCAATGCCTGTCCCGAAAGACCTTCCATAAATTATAATATTTGAGTCAATGAAATATTGATTCGCCAAGCGTTTCACTTGATAAGCTTGTTCATTTAATTTTTGTTCTGAAATCTCTCCACGACTTTTTCCAAATCCCGGATAGTCGGGCATCCAGACTTCATAATTGTTTTCAAGAAAGATATTTATACAATCAGCATAATGCTCCACATTTCCGGCATTGCCATGAAAATAAATAACAACACCTTTTGAAATAGTATCATCAGTAGGTATAAAACGAATGAGGTTAACGGTATCCTCTTTATTGATAGGAATATTCAATTCTTTATACGATTGATTAAACTTAAAATCATAATCAGTTGAGACGGAAATGGGATGCAACAAAAATTTATCCTGTGTATAAAACAACACAATGCCAACAAGGCAATAAACAATGATGATCAATTTTAAAATCAGGAATATTCTTTTTCTGCTCATTGCGTTTGCATTTTTAACCAGGCATCCATTCCTCCCTGAAGATTTATTAAATTTTGATACCCATATCTTTCAGAAAGTCTTTGA
>CANHLV010000225.1 GCA_947461495.1 Chitinophagaceae bacterium | reverse complement strand
TTATTTTATTAACTCGTAGACATAGAATTGTTCAGTAAACAATGCCAAACATTAAAAAAAATATGACTTTTAGCAGTTTTTGTAAATATTGCTTTTTATAATATCGAGCTTATCCAGCTTATCCAGCCTATCCAGCCTATCGAGCTTATCCAGCTTATCCAGCTTATCCAGCCTATCCAGCCTATCCAGCCTATCCAGCCTATCCAGCCTATCCAGCCGCCTACCCATGAAACTTAATCGGCTTGGCTGGTATGCCAACAGCGGTACATCTGGGAGGTAAGGATTTAGACACGACAGCACCTGCTCCAACTATTGTCTCATCACCTATTTCTAGCTGGTTTATAATTTTTGCTCCGGTTCCAACATAAACAGCCTCTCCTAATTTCACTTCACCTGATATATTTACTGAAGGCATAAATGAACAAAAATCGCCAATTTGGGAATCGTGGCCAACCGTACAACCTAAATTGAGTATGACATGTTGACCAATAATGATATCAATTGTAATAATACAACCGGCACAGATTAAACTGCCTTCCCCAACGCTAACGTTTCTTTTCCCTTTGATAACATTAGGATGAATCAACGTCGGAAATAATAACTTCGAATTGTTAAGTTTTTGAATAATTTTTCTTTTTGTCAACGGATTTCCAATAGCAAAAACTACATACAATTCATCCGGCCAGCTATTCAAAACATCTGTACCTCCCAAAAAATAATTGGGTTGGATATGGCGAACATGAGAAAAATCATCATCAAAAAATCCAATAAACTCCCATTCCTTTTTATAATCATTAAGGTCGACAATCAGATTTTCTATCTCCCTGCCAAAACCTCCCGCTCCAAAAATTGCTATTTTTTTCATCTTTATAATTTTTTATCCTCTGAAAGCTTCCATGGTGGCCTGCCCTTGCTGATTTATGCCCTCAGAGCGTATTATTTTCAGTAATGTCAAAAATACAATTTTCAAATCCAGTTGAAAGCTGATATTTTTTACGTACCACACGTCAAGTTCGAATTTTTTTTCCCAGCTTATAGCATTTCGACCATTTATTTGAGCCCATCCTGTTATGCCTGGTTTTACCAGATGGCGTTTTCGCTGCTCAATAGAATAATATTGTAAATATTCAACCAGTAATGGTCTGGGTCCAACAAAACTCATATCGCCCTTCAATACATTAACAAACTGCGGCATTTCATCCAAAGATGTTTTTCTGATAAATTTCCCAAGTTTTGTAAGCCTTATTTCATCCGGCAATAAATTACCCTGATCATCTTTAGCGTCAGTCATTGTTTTTATTTTCATCAACGTAAATAACTTTTCATTTTTACCCACTCTTGTTTGAAAAAAAAACAAACTGCGATGTCCTTTTAATAATAACAATACGACAACCAAAATAAAAACTGGCGATAACAAAACTATTGCAATAATTGCAGTAATGATATCTGCTGTCCTTTTGATGAAATGTTCGTACATATTTTAATTTATTTTACCCTTGTTGTTGAGTTGTTGGTGGTATTCATTTAAGAGGCTGTTCCAAAAATTGGCTTGATCATATTTTTCTTTGATTTTAGCCTGAATGGTATTGGCAAATTGTTGCATTAAAGTTCTGTTATTTCTGGCTTCTAACATTGCTTTAAAAAGTGATGCTTTGTTTTTTACTGTTACCAGCCAACCATCTTCCTTATGACGAACCAATTCATTGCAGCCGTTAATATCAGATAAAATTAAAGCGCAACCCATTAATCCTGCCTGCATGGGAACGTTTGGAAAACCTTCTCTGTAACTAGGAAAAACAAGAACTTGTGAAGCTGCCAAATAGGGTCTGATATCGTTTTGAAATCCGCAACTTATCATTGCAGAATGGTTCTTTAAAATATCGATATGCTTTTGATCTAATGGATCTAGGTCGGTTTCTTGTTCCCCAACAAGTAACAATTTATCTCTAGGAAACAACTTGAATATATCATCGAACGCTTCTATTAATTCCGATATTCCTTTGTCTTTAACGATTCTGCCAACAAAAATCCATAGCCAGTCATTTTCGTCTACCCCTAACTGTTGTCTTATGTTTTTAGCTTTAGCATTAATGTCTGTATTTCTAACAAAATGATTCAAATTGATGCCATTGCTGGTGCCATTGCCAATCACTTTCATTTTGTTTTGAGCGATGCCATTGGAGATTAAAAAATCCCGCTGGGTATAAGAATTGGGAAATACAGATGTGGCAGCCATTGTTGTTAATTTTTCTACCCCAATGAGCATCTTTCTTTTTATACCTTTTGTTTCAACCCAAGGCAATCCAGCTATCGTATGTAAACGTATTTTCACTCCAGCAATTTTTGCTGCCCACATTGCTATTAATCCCGCTTTGGGCGTATGTGAATGAACGATGTCCGGCTTGATTGAGTGAAGGATTTTTACAAGTCTGAACAAACTAATTAAATCTGTAAAAGGAGTAATTTTCCTGGTAAGTTTTATCGCTATATGAGGACAGGATTCTTGTTCAATTAGTTGTTTCACTTCTTTTCCATCACTGCTAATCATGACAATATCAAAACCATTTTGTTGCATAAATTTCATTTGGCCTTTCAATAAGACCATCATTGAAACCGGTATGGTTGTGATTCGAACTATTTTAGGCATGATACAACAACATATTTATTTTATTTTTTTAAAAGTAAATCAGTTATTTCTGACATATTCAAACTTCTAAAACCATATTTATTTTTCAAGATATTGAAATGATTGATGATGGTTTCAAGCTCTATGAGACATTCATCAGGATGGTATCCAAAATTATGCGGATGCCACCAAATGTGATAATACGCTCCTTTTTTTGCAGCGTTTGTCATTTCATTTAAAATTCGTCTAAGCTTTAATTTGTTTTCAATTGAAAATTTTGGGCGCCAGGCTCTGTATAATCTGGTAGATGGCAACTTCAATGGAAGCTGATCTATGCTAATATCTTTTAAATATTGTGTCTTAATCGGCTGAAATTTAAGATATGCATCGCCTGCACGAAAAAATCTTTTCATAAAACTACCTGCCTTATCTGAGTATGCCCAATACCAAATTTCAGGACTGGTTCTTACAGCGGTAATTCCAAATTCATTACACACCGAAAGATAGGATTCATTGTACTGATTTCTTGGAAAGACCAAAGAACGCAATTTCAACCCTTTTTTTGCTGCCAGTTTGCATGCTATTCTGATATCTTCGCGGAATTGTTCAATGGTTTGTCCGGGTTCTAAACAAAAATAATGTGCATACGTATGAGTTCCTATTTCCTGAAATGGAGTTTTATTAATGAGTTCAATCAATTCCGGTGCAAAATGCTGTTGGTCATCTTCGGATTTGAAACCGAAAGTGTCAACCCAATCATAAGCTGATGCTGACTTATTAGTAAAGCTTGGAAGGATGGATGGTTTATTTTCCTCCCATTCATTTGTATCATGGCAAAATAACATACCTACAATTGCCCAAGTAACATGAATGCCTCCTTTTTCAAACAATGATAACATCTTAGGAATAGATGCTTTTGTATTTGAAAAATACAATTCTGCTTTGTCATCAATTTTTCTGATATTTTCAAAGCATCCCCAATGAAGTTCAAAATCAAGTGAAACACTAAATACGCCTGGTTCATTCATATTTCAATTGTGT
>CANHLV010000224.1 GCA_947461495.1 Chitinophagaceae bacterium | reverse complement strand
ATTTCTTTGATTTTTTCTCTGATTTTTGTTTCTATTTCATTAGCCATTTCAGGATTATCAAGAAGTAATTGTTTTACAGATTCTCTTCCTTGTCCTAATTTGTCGTTATTATAACTAAACCAGCTGCCACTTTTTTGTACAATGCCCATCTCTACTCCCATATCAATTATTTCGCCAACTTTTGAAATACCTTCTCCATAAATAATATCAAACTCTGCCTGACGGAAGGGTGGGGCAACCTTATTTTTTACAACCTTTACTTTTATATGATTGCCCACAATTTCGTCGCCATCTTTTATTTGGGTCATTCTACGGATATCTAAACGAACCGATGCGTAAAACTTTAAAGCGTTTCCGCCTGTAGTTGTTTCCGGGTTTCCAAACATTACACCTATTTTTTCCCTTAACTGATTAATAAAAATACAGCAGCTGTTTGTTTTGGAAATCGTTGCAGTTAATTTTCTCAATGCCTGACTCATCAATCTAGCGTGTAATCCCATTTTGCTGTCGCCCATTTCTCCCTCAAGCTCACTTTTTGGTACAAGCGCTGCTACTGAATCAATGACAACAACATCTAATGCTCCGGAAAGTATAAGTCTGTCTGCAATTTCCAAAGCCTGCTCACCATAATCGGGTTGTGAAATCAATAAATTATCTATATCTACTCCAAGTTTTTGTGCATAAGCGCTATCAAAAGCATGTTCAGCATCAATAAAAGCACATATTCCGCCTTTTTTTTGAGCTTCTGCAATTATATGAGTAGCTAAAGTGGTTTTCCCAGAAGATTCCGGTCCGTAAATTTCAACGACACGGCCCTTTGGAAGACCACCAATTCCTAACGCTACATCAAGTCCTATTGAACCTGTGGAAATTACCCCTTGTTCTGTTTGGGTTTTTTCGTTCATCATCATGACAGATCCTTTTCCAAAGTCTTTGTCAATTTTGTCCATGGTAAGCTTTAGCGCTTTTAATTTTTCTGTGTTACTCATTGTGTTGTTTTTTTAGTATTTGATGTATCTGTGTTGCTCTTTTTTAAAACTTATATCACAAAAATAAAGAGAGTTTTTTAAACCAACTAATTTATTTAGCATTTTTTGCTAAGTTTTTTATTCTTTTTTTGTTGTGCTAATAACACGATTTTTTGCGTGATTTAACATGTCAATTTGCGTTATTGCCTCTTCTTAATGATTCAAAATAGCGAAAACGCAATCGGACAAGCTATTAGCAAGGCAAATCCTTTAACTTTTTTAGATGGTATTTTTATTGTTTCTCTTACTGAGTTTTATTAAACTACATTATGTATTTAAATGACGTCACCTCTACGATGCTTATTAACCATTTCGTGAATTCGTGGTTATCTTAACCCGCAATCTTTGTCATCTCTTCATTTTCAAACACCGTTTGCTCTTGCTTGTTCATGCCAATCGCAAACATTGCCTTTGCCAATTCAAGCGAGGTAATACTGTATTTCTTTCCCAGTAATTTTATAATCGGATAGAGCATCCTGAAAAAAGTATAGCTAAAATTCGGTTCTTTTCTTTTTATAACAGGATAAATATATCCCGGGCGCGCACTATGAAAATGATTCCCGTAAATTTCAAAAAGTTTATTTTCTGCGATGCCTTTGTCTTTGGCAAACATCACCTTACTTTTTTCTGTTCTGTCGGCTCCTGCACCACTAAGTAAAATAAATTTGGAAGCAGGCGAGTGTTTATAGACTGCTTTGGCCAATTCTACAGGATAATCAATGGTTATGGTTCTGAATGTATCTCTATCTACCGCTCCCGTATAAACGCCAACACAAAAAAACACGACATCAATCTTTTCCATCATCGGGATAACTTTATCATAATTCAAAAAATCATCTACAATGATCTCTTTTGTTTTTGCATGCTGAAGATTTGATGGTTTTCTTGAAAGAATAAAAATGGTATCAACGTCTTCCGATTGTTGACAAATCTCCAACAAATGCGAACCCACCATTCCCGAGGCTCCTGCAATAAGAATATGTTTTGGAAATAATGAATCGGGCATCAAAACTAAATAAAAAGCTTACAAATTAACACTGCTAAAAAAACTCCTCAAACACCTCGCATTACCATCCCCCTCCATCGGAGGGGCTAGGGGAGGCTTCAATCGTCCACGTCTCACTTCCTCTCAGCAATTTATCCAAATCGCCTTTGCCTTTTTGTGCAATAAGCTCTTCAATTTGCATGGTCATGATATCTTCGTAGCAAGCTCTTTCTGTTTGATAAAAAACACCGAACGGTCTCGGCAAATGTCCTTGTGAAGAAGGATCATCAAACATTCTCACCAATATCTGTGCTTTGTAAAAATCCCTTTCATCGTGTATCCATAAGTCATTTACAGAAACATTTTCATTCAATTCCACCACCACAGGTTTAAATCCGTCTAGCTTGATTCCTTTATTTTGATTCGAACCAAAAACTAACGGTTTGCCTTGCTCTAAGAAAATAACTTCTTCCATCTTGGTGCCTTTTTCTGTAAACACTTCAAAAGCCCCGTCATTGAAAATATTACAGTTCTGGTAGATTTCTAAAAATGAAGTTCCTTTATGAGCATTGGCTCTGAGTAACATCGCCTGCAAATGTTTCGGGTCGCGATCCATAGAACGGGCTATAAAACTTCCATCTGCGCCCATTGCTAATGCCAATGGATTAAACGGATGATCAATGCTTCCAAATGGCGTACTCTTGGTAATTTTATGTTCTTCGGATGTAGGTGAATATTGCCCTTTCGTCAAACCATAAATCTGGTTATTGAACATCAACACATTCACATCAAAATTTCTTCTCAATAAATGAATCGTGTGATTACCACCAATACTCAAACTATCACCATCACCGGTTACAATCCAAACACTCAATTCTGGTCTGGCTGCTTTTAATCCACTAGCCACAGCTGTAGCACGACCATGAATACTGTGCATGCCATACGTGTTCATATAATAAGGAAAACGGCTGCTACAACCAATCCCCGAAATGATGACAATATTCTCTCTTGGAATGCCCAATGTTGGCATCACTTTTTGTACCTGTGCCAATATTGAATAATCACCACAACCCGGACACCAGCGCACTTCCTGATCAGTTGCAAAATCTTTGGCGGTTAATGGTGCCGATATTACTGTTTCACTCATGATATTCCTTATTTTTTCGGGTGTAAAGGTAAGAAAAGCTGAGGCATTATGGTGTTACAGCATGCTTTGTTCTCTTCAACTTTCTGTGGTCTAGGAAGTAAATCAATCTAGCTGTGAGCTCTCTGCCCTGTGGTTTCGACAAAACCTGCCTCATATTTTTTAAATATCCAGGGTTCGTGGAACCATCAACTGCTGCATCTCCCGGTAACCAGTTTTTCCATCCTAGAATGAATCGACTTCCATACATGAAATCCCAGGTATAAAACATATCAAGATTGTAAGCATTGTAATTGTCGTCGTTGCCTGAGATAAACGGTCTGTCTATCCAATATCCGTTTTCATCAATATTATAAAAATGATCATATGTTACCTTACTCCAATAATGTCTAGCCCTTAGTGTCATAAACATTCTGGGTGTGAAATTAATCATGCCGGAAAGCACATTGGTGTGTTGCTTCACTTTTCTCCAGCCAATGATGGGATCTCCGTTGGCCTCACGTTGAAAAGCATAGCCCACATT
>CANHLV010000223.1 GCA_947461495.1 Chitinophagaceae bacterium | reverse complement strand
TCTACATTACTCACGAAATAAGTTTGAATGCCTTTTATCCAATATGGTTTCAATGCTTCAGTAACCATAACCGGTCCCAAATCACTTCCTCCTATACCAATATTTACAATGTATTTTATTTTTTTTCCAGTGTAGCCTTTCCAGAATCCTTCATGAATGTTATTGCAACACTCATTCATCTGGTTCAAAACTTTTCTGATACCTGGCATGACGTCAATATTGTCTGTAGTCACTGGGTTGGGAGAGAGGTTCCTTAATGCTGTGTGAAGTACAGCTCTGTTTTCTGTTTCATTTATTTTTTCGCCATCGAACATGGCTTTTATTGCAGTAGGAAGTTCACACTCGTTGGCAAGTTGTATTAATAAATCAATTGTCGTTTTGTTGATATTGTTTTTTGAGTAATCAAAAAGTACATCGCCATGTGTGATACTGAAGTTTTCAAATCTTTTTGAGCTGTTTTCGAAATGGCTTTTAATACTGCCGTTTTTTAAAATGTCAAAATGAGCAGTTAAGGCTTTCCAAGCGGTAGTATGGGTTGGGTTTATTTTTGGTAACATAATTTAATTTATGGACGCAATTTAATTTAATTTGATGATTTGGTAATTTGAAAATTAGTTAATGTCACCAACATCGCCATCAACATAAAATCTAAGCATCATCAAATCATCAAATTATTGCATCATCAAATTATTACATCTTCTCAATCACCTCAATCAACCGTTCAACCATTACCGGAGTGACATCCAAATGCGTCACCATTCTCACTTGTGTTGCAGAAATGGGAATACAAAGTATATTTTTTTCTTTGAGATATTCTGCGAAAGAAGCTGCTGTGAATTTTCCATTGACCTCAAATATGACAATGTTAGTTTCTACTGGAAGTATTTCGCCTATAAAGTCTTTTGTTGATAAAACACTGGCAATTGATTTTGCGTGCTGATGATCTACTTCTAATCTTTTGACGTTGTTTTCCAATGCATAAATACCGGCCGCTGCCAAATATCCAGCTTGTCTCATACCTCCACCAAAAACTTTTCTGTACCTACGAGCTTGTTTAATAAGTTTATGGTTGCCTAAAAGTAAACTTCCAACAGGTGCGCCAAGACCTTTACTCAAACAAACTGAAATACTATCAAATACTTCTCCATAATTTTTCGGGTTTTCATTTTTTGCAACAATTGCATTGAATAGCCTTGCGCCATCCAAATGCAGACGAATGTTGTTTTCAATGCAAAGCGTTTTGATTTTTTTAAAATCTTCAAAATCATAACAACTTCCACCACCTCGGTTTGAAGTGTTTTCGAGTGAAACTAATGCAGTTACAGGTTTGTGTATGTCTTCAGGATTGATAATTGATTCAATCTGGGTTACATTGATTCGCCCTCTGTCTCCATCAATAGGTTTTACTTGGCAATTACTGTTAAAAGCAATGCCTCCACCTTCATAAATATAAACGTGACTATTTTTTTCGCAAATCACTTCATTGCCTGGTAGCGTATGACATTTGATGGCAATTTGATTGGTCATAGTGCCACTCGGACAAAACAAAGCAGCATCCATTTCAAACATAGATGCGGTTAAAGTCTCTAATTTATTAACTGTTGGATCTTCACCAAATACATCGTCTCCAACTTCCGCGGACATCATAAATGATTTCATGTCAGGAGTTGGTTTGGTGAAAGTGTCTGAGCGTAAATCTATAATCATGTTG
Source organism: Chitinophagaceae bacterium (assembly GCA_947461495.1). GTDB lineage: Bacteria > Bacteroidota > Bacteroidia > Chitinophagales > Chitinophagaceae > Ferruginibacter. Next base: position 1,983 of record CANHLV010000223.1, on the reverse strand, counting down.
CAAATGTATGATTAGAAATTAACTGTCTGAAAACAAGCTTTCCCTTTACATAAATTTCCTTGCATGAGATATTGCTGAGAAAAAATCCAGTATCCAGTATCCAGTATCCAGTATCCAGCATCCAGCATCCAGTCTCCAGCATCCAGCATCCAGTCTCCAGTATCCAGTATCCAGTATCCAGTATCCAGTCTCCAGTATCCAGTATCCAGTCTCCATCCTCCCAACATTCTCTATTACATTTTATTATGCCGTAAAAATTACTATATTATTATATATAATTAAGAGGGTTAGTCAAGAAAAAAATTGTTTTTTATTTTTTTGAAATAACTATGAAATCCAAATATTGAATATTACCTTTGTGTACTGTTGAAAAAAAGCTGATTTTTTAAATATTTTCCGCCAATTTGCAACATTCCCCCTAAGTTAATTGTCATAAATACACTTAATTCTGAACATAATCCCAAACAATGAGACAACTCAAAATTGCTACGCAGATTACCAATCGTGATTCACAGGCCGTTGAGAAATATCTGCAGGAAATTTCAAAAATTTCTATGATTACTCCTGAAGAGGAGACGATTCTTGCCCAAAAAATTAAAATGGGTGACCAAAGAGCTTTGGATAAACTAGTTCAGGCCAACTTAAGGTTTGTGGTATCTGTTGCAAAACAATACCAGCATCAAGGTCTTTCATTAAGTGATTTGATCAACGAAGGAAATCTAGGTTTGATTAAAGCAGCTCAACGTTTTGACGAAACCAAAGGGTTTAAATTTATTTCTTATGCTGTTTGGTGGATTCGTCAGTCTATTTTACAGGCATTAGCTGAACAAGGAAGATTGGTTCGTTTGCCACAAAATAAAATAGGAACCTATAATAAAGCCAATAAAGCATACATGGCTTTCGAACAAGAGCATGAAAGAGAACCCTCAACTGAAGAATTGGCTGAATTGCTTGAAATGAGCGAAACTGAAATCAACAACATCTTTCAATCAAATACCAGACATACTTCATTAGATGCACCGGTTCATGAAGCAGAAGATGTAGCCATGGGAGATTTGCTAAAAGGCGGAGATGAAACTGATGAAGATGTAATGCACGATTCATTGAAAAATGAAATCCGTAGGGTATTGAAATCTTTGAGTCCCCGTGAAGCAGAAATCGTTAATGCTTATTTTGGACTAGATGGTGAAAATGGTGTTACCATTGAGCAAATCGGTCAAAAATATGATTTAACAAAAGAACGTATTCGTCAAATTAAAGAAAGAGCAATTAAACGTTTACAAAAAGCAAGATATAGTGGAGCATTGAAAGCCTACTTAGGTTAATCAATTTCAACTGAAAATTTTAAAACCTCGATTTTTCGGGGTTTTTTCTTGAATAAATCTCATCACCATAAGTTTTATATAAATTTGCTTCATGAATAAATTGTGTTCAGTTTTTTTATTGTTTTTGTTGTCATCATGTGAAAAAAATATTGATTTTACATTGGATGCTTCACAGCCAACTTTAGTTGTGGAAGCACAGATCGAAAACGAGATGGCTCCAACAGTAGTATTAACCAAAAGTGTAGATTATTTTAGTCAAATTAATTCTCAGATTTTCGAATCATCATTTGTACATAATGCAGATGTTTATATATCTAATGGTATTTTGACTCATAAACTGAAAGAATATGCCATCCCATTTTTTCCGGGAGTGAATACTTATTACTATGGAATTGATTCCGCACAATTGAGCACTGCATTTTTAGGTGCACTGAACACTTCTTATACATTAAGAGTCGTTGCAGAAGGAAAGGAATATTTATCAACTACTAAAATACCAGGTCTAGACTGGATTCCGGATTCTGTGTATTACAAGCGTCCGAATACAGATATAGATACCATGAGAAGAAACATGTTTGTGACTGCAACAGACCCATCTGGTTTGGGTAACTTCATCAGGTATTTTACGAAGAAAAATAGTGGACCATATTTACCAGGT
>CANHLV010000222.1 GCA_947461495.1 Chitinophagaceae bacterium | reverse complement strand
GGCAACATGAAACAATTGACACATGTGAATGATAATATGTACGCTACAATAAAAATGAGTAAAATCGAAAAGCGGTTTATCAAAACAACAGACAATAAAGACATGCTGGCTTGGGTAATATATCCTCCTGATTTTGATCCCACAAAAAAATATCCAACATTATTGTATTGTCAGGGTGGCCCTCAATCAGCTTTGACACAATTCTATTCCTTCCGCTGGAATTTTCAATTGATGGCAGCGAATGGATATATCGTTATCGCTCCTAACAGAAGAGGCATGCCAGGACATGGTACTGAATGGAATGAAAGTATCAGTAAAGACTGGGGAGGTCAAGTTATGAAAGATTATTTATCTGCAATTGATGACATCAGTAAAGAACCATACGTAGATACAGCCAAACGTGGATGCATAGGTGCTAGTTTTGGTGGTTATTCTGTTTTTTATCTTGCCGGGATTCACAACAACAGATTCAAATCATTCATCGCACATGATGGTGTATTTGATTTAAGAACGATGATGGGCACTACTGAAGAAATCTGGTTTACCAATTGGGATTTTGGTGGTAATTATTGGGAGAAAGATAATGCAGCTGTTCAACGTTCATTAGCAACCGCCAATCCTATCGACAATGTAGACAAATGGAATACACCCATATTAATTTATCAAGGTGGAAAAGATTACAGAGTTCCCATTGAGCAAGGCCTCGCAGCATTTCAGGCAGCTCAATTAAGAGGCGTAAAAAGCAAATTGGTTTACTTACCTGATGAAAACCATTGGGTAATGAGTGCACAAAACGCATTGGTATGGCAGAGGGAATTTTATAAGTGGTTGAAGGAGACGATTAATTAATTTGATAACTTGATGATTAGACGATTTAGAAGTAGCTTGATTCTGATCTTAGACAAATGCGAATAAATTTGATGTTCTTTTAAGAATATATTAGACTTGTAAATTTCCATAATAGAATATTTGATATGAAAACAATTTTAGTTTATTTTTTCTCAATTGTATTTTGTTATCAAGCGATTTCACAGGAAATCAAATACCTTCCTGTTCCTAACAATTTGTTTACTGAGGGCATCCCTCAAATCAATGCCGAAATAGTTAAAGAAACAAAACCATATACTGAATTCAGATCTGCTTCTTTATTGACTGTTCATCCAAAAAATAATCAAGTTTTTATCAGTACAAGATTTGGCAACACAGCTCAAATTCATCAGGTATCCATGCCTATGGGCGATAGGAAGCAATTGACTTTTTTCGACGAGTCGCCAAAAGAAATGGTAATTGAGCCTGTCAATGGAAGTTATTTTCTGTTCACCAAAGACAATGGGGGTAATGAATTCGGACAACTTTATAAATTTGATTTTGAGTCAAGGAAAACAATTCAACTGACCAATGATCCGAAATCTCAAAATGGCAATTGTATCTTCAATAGTTTGGGTAATAAAATCATTTTTACTAGCACCGCAAGAAACGGCGCAGACCGTGATATTTGTGGATTGGATATGCGCTCAGGAGCTAAAAAAAACATCATAGACAATAGAGGCGGTGGCTGGAGTATTGCAGATTGGAGTGATGATGAACAAAGCATATTAATCAATGAAGGGATCAGTGTAAGTCAAACTAATATATGGTTGGGTGATTTTACAAAACAAACAAAATCTGTCTTCATTTCTGACAGCAATGTTGTATATACTGCCCTTCAATTTAGCATTGATAAAAAAAATGCTTACCTACTAACGAACAAAAACAGCGAATATGCCTACCCTGCTCTTGTCAATTTAATTTCTAAAAAAATTACTCCTTTATTAAATCCATTGAAATGGGATGTCAACAGTTACGAAATCAATCACAACGAAACAAAAGCAGCATTTGTAGTTAACGAAAATGGCATTTCAAAGCTTTATGTTCAGGATCTAAAAACAAAAATATACAATCCCATTCCTCAAATACCTATTGGAACAATTGGTAAAATACAATGGTGTGCAGACAACAACACCCTAGCTGTTAGTATAGGCACCTATAATTCCGGCAATGATGTGTATAAATTCAATACTATAACAAACAAGCTTACACGCTGGACAGAAAGTGAACTGGGAGGTATGAATTTGAATGGAATTGAATCTCCACAACTCGTTCAATGGAAAAGTTTTGACAGTCTAAATATCAGCGGCTTTCTTTACAGCGCCAATAAAACATTCAAAGGTAAAAGACCAGTCATCATTAACATTCATGGAGGTCCGGAAGGGCAATCATTACCTAATTTTATTGGCCGAAATAACTACTATCTGAATGAGTTAGGGGTTTCAATTATTTATCCAAATGTTAGAGGCAGTGTTGGTTATGGCAAGGCATTTACCAATTTAGACAACAATTACGATAGAGAAAATAGTGTAAAAGACATTGGGGCATTGATTGATTGGATTGGTTCACAACCTAATCTGGATGCCAGCAGAATTATGATTACCGGAGGCAGTTATGGTGGCTATATGACTCTTGCCTGTGCCTTTCATTATAACGACAAAATCAGATGTGCTTTAGATGTGGTGGGCATTAGCAATTTCAATACCTTTTTAAAAAATACAGAAAGCTACCGAAGAGATTTACGCAGAGTAGAATACGGAGACGAACGTGACAGCTCGATGGCAGCTTTTTTTGAAAAGATTTCGCCATTAAATCATACCCGAGAAATCAACAAGCCATTATTTATTGTTCAGGGGAAAAATGATCCTAGAGTCCCTTACACAGAAGCTCAGCAAATGGCTGATAAAATAAAAAACAATGGTGGTATTATATGGTTTCTGATGGCAAATGATGAAGGCCATGGTTTTGCAAAGAAAAACAATCAGGATTATCAGTTTTATAGTACCATAATGTTCATTGAGAATTATTTACTAAATTGATTGATTAATATTACAACTTTACATACATAGATTACTTATTCATAAGTCATAAGAGATCGCCACTTACAAATCTAGAAAAGCTTGCACCGAAACCTAGGGGAGCTTTAAAGATGTAATCAATTAAAAAGTGAAAAATCAAAATTTTAAAAGGGTGCTTATCGATTTTTCCTTTTTACTTTTAAAATTTTGAATAAAAAATACACTTATGCTTTCAAAAATTTCATTTTTTTTTCACTTATTGATTTGCATTTTTGTGACAAATGCTTACGCACAAACTAGCTGGAATAAAGGTATTTCATGTATCATATATTCACATTGCACAAACTGCCATAATTCTAATGGACTCGCTCCGTTTGCATTAACATCCTATAATGAAGTTTATAATTACCGAAACAGCATAGTTTCAGTGATTCAAGACAGAAAAATGCCGCCTCATCTACCCGACCCTAATTATTCTCATTTTGCAGGAGAGAACGTTTTAAAGTCAACGGAAATACAATTGATAAAAGACTGGGTAAATAGTGGCGCACCTGAAGGAAACGAAACACCGCTTACAGTGCCTGTTTATACTCAATCTGAAGTCATCTCCAATCCTGATGCAATACTCAGAATTCCTGAATTTCAAATCCCCAACATCAGCAACGATTTATATCAGGCATTTGTTATTAGCAATCCATCTACAGCTACAAAATATATTACTCAAATTGAAGTAGTGCCAGGTAACAGAAATATCGTACATCATGTTCTGGTTTTTCAAGACACTTCTTATGCGGTAGTAGCTAATGACAGCAGTTATGGCGGTCCTGGCTATGTTTC
>CANHLV010000221.1 GCA_947461495.1 Chitinophagaceae bacterium | reverse complement strand
TATTTTGCTCTTTCTTTAGGCACCGTTTTCTTCCAACCTTTTTCGTAAGCATTTCTTGCAGCTACAACTGCTTTGTTTACATCTGCAGCATTTGCTTCCGCAACAGCAGATAATTTTTCTTCATTGGCAGGATTGATGGTATCGAAATATTTTTTCGATGAAGGCTTCTCAAATTTCCCGTTGATGAACAAATCATAACGCTCTGCAATTTTTGCAACACTCTTGCTTTCAAGCGCAGGCGCTAGATTGCGAGAACTGTCGAATTTGAGTTTTAATGTATTCTTTTTTGTAGCAGCCATATTTGTTTTTTTGTTCAAAAGGTTTAAAAGGTTCAATACGTTCAAATTGTTCAAGAGGTTCAAAATGTTTTTTTGCACTCTTATACTTTATTGAATTTTTGGCCTTTTAAATCTGAATTCTTTAGATATTCTATTAATTTAAAAATGAGGTTGCTGATTTTGTTACAATGATTTGAAATCAAATTGAATTCTTCGTCGTTTATATAACCATCATCTACTGCTCTATACATTTGAGACCTCAATTCTCCGCACGAACCTTTTGCAATATATAGAAACTGAATAAATTCTCTATTCCCTCCTCTTTCAAAACCTTCAGCAATGTTATCCATTATAGAACCTGCCGAACGCTCTATTTGTGAAATCAAACCAAAATTTCTTTCAAATCTTTTTTCTTTAATTAACTTCCTCAAAACCCGATTTAATTCTCGCGCTTCTTTCCATGATATTATTTCTTCAAATCTTTTTATTGTTGACATAGGTTCTTTTGTCAAACCTATTGAACAAATTGAACTTTTGAAACTTTTTGAACTAAATAAAATTCATACTGAATTTTATTTAGTCGTTTGCAAAATAATCCCCCGACTGATACAATCCCGTCCGTTGTTTCATTAATTGCATCAAAATATCATTCGCCAGACTGCTAGCACCAAAACGAAACCATTCATTGTTCATCCAGTCTTCTCCAAGCACTTCATTCAACATCACCAGATAATGCAGCGCCTGTTTGGCTTTTGAAATGCCCCCGGCAGGCTTCATCGCTATTTTCTTTCCTGTTTTGTAATAGAAATCTCTGATGGCTTCCAGCATCACCAATGTAACAGGCATGGTAGCTGCAGGTTGAATTTTGCCTGTAGATGTTTTAATAAAATCTGCACCCGCATACATGGCGATATCACTGGCTTTACGCACTTTATCGTAAGTACCCAATTCGCCTGTTTCCAAAATCACTTTCAATCTCGCTTCACCACAAGCTTCTTTGATGGCAGCGATTTCATCAAAAACAAAATTGTATTCTCCCTGGTGAAATTTACCTCTGGAAATCACCATGTCAATTTCATCCGCACCCTGACTCACAGCAAATTTCGTATCTCTTAATTTTATATCTCTTGTAGATTGACCTGATGGAAATGCTGTAGCAACAGAAGCCACCTTAATACCAGAATCACCCAAAGCTTTTTTAGCCACAGCTACCATTGACGGATAGACGCAGATTGCAGCAACCGTAGGCAAACCGGGATACGCATCATGCAAATGCATAGCTTTATAGCACAACTGCTTTACTTTACCATCTGTATCTTTTCCTTCGAGTGTAGTCAAATCAATCATGTTCAACGCCAGCTTAAGTCCGTTGAGTTTTGTTTCATCTTTAATACTTCGTTTGGTAAATCTTGAAGCACGTTCTTCGACGCCAACTTGGTCTATTCGTGGAGAAGCTGTAAAATCGGGAATTGTTTTTATCATGTTTGGGGGATGATGATTTTTAAAAGTAATGCATTTTATAGAAGTGACAAAGTATACAGATGCTCAATTAGTTCAAAAGGTTCAAATGGTTTAATGAGTTCAATAGGTTCGTGTAAACATCTTAAACCTTTTGAACTTATTGAACCTTTTAAACATCATTCCGAAACAACAACTTCTAAAGCCTTCTCAATCATCACATCCACCGCCGCATGACTATCCTTCGAATATTGCTGAATCATTCTATTAGCAACCACTACATTGATACTTACACAATCATGACCCAACAATTTGCATAATCCAAAAATTGCTGAAGACTCCATTTCAAAATTGGTAATGCGATAACCATTATGAGCAAACAAAGCAAGCTTGTCTATGAAAGTTCTTGTTCTAGATTTTAATCGAAGTTCTCTTCCTTGTGGACCATAAAAACCCGGAGCTGTAACGGTGATGCCTTTGTAAAAATCATCTCCGAATTTATCAATCAAGTTTTGACTTCCTTTAAAAATATAAGGCATGGTAATGTTGGTGTCCATTCCAGTTTGTTGGATAAACGCATTAATCATATCTAATTCATCTGCAGATTTTTCATGCACATAATAATTCATCACATTATCAAAACCAAGTCCATGAGTTGATGCGACCAATGAATCTACAGGTATATCCGGTTGTAATGCACCAGAAGTACCGAAACGGATGATGTTTAGTTTTGTTAAATTAGGATGAACGATTCTCGTATCGAAATCCACATTTGCTAAAGCATCCAATTCATTCAAAGCGATATCAATATTATCAGGTCCAATACCCGTTGACATGGCTGAAATTCTTTTCTTACCAATGTATCCTGTATGTGTAACGAATTCTCTGTGTTGCAAACGATGTTCGATGCTGTCGAAATGCTGACTCACTTTTTCAACCCTGCCCTGATCACCAACGATGATGATGGTTTCAGCGATTTCTTCGGGGCGAAGATTGAGATGATAAATGGCACCGCGGTGGTTGAGGATGAGTTCTGATTCGGGAATGACAATCACGTATAAAAATTTAGGATATAAATGTAGGAGATTTTTTTTGGATAAGTTTCAAAGGTTCAATGGGTTCAATGAGTTCAAAAGGTTGTTGTAAACAAAAGAGCAATCGGCATTTGGAATGCTCTTGAAATTTGATGATTTGATTATGGGGTAATTTGGTGATGATGCTAAAGTATAGATTCTTATGAATAGGTCAGAGGTCTTTGTGAGCATCGATTTGTGGAGCGTCATAACTTTACATGTATCATTTCAATTTATTTTTCGTTTGTGTTAAAAAACTCTCGCTGGTGACAACTTTTTTTCCTGTTTTAGACTCCAATGCCTTCCGTGCATTTTTTGCTATAGCTCCACCTTTTTTACTAGCTTTTGCATTCTCTGCTACTCCCTTTGCCTGATCAGCCTGAGCAATTTGACGAGTTGATAGTTCGGCTAAAGCGGTAAAAAGCAGTTCTGCTTCACTCATATGATCTCTGAGATTTTGAGTTTTTAATCCTTTTATTTCCTTATGTTTTTTTACTGTGATACCGGTCCATTCTTGATGAATAATATTGGTTAAAAAAGCAAATTCATTTTGTTTTGTTACTTCATTTTCCTTCCAATAGTCTGTGAGCTTATTACGAGTTTCCTGACCTGTCATACGTTGCTGTATCCATTTCTCACTTCTTCCCATCAGCTGCCAATTTTCTCTCGCCCTATCCATACTTAAGGATGGATCCTGAATTTCCTGCAATCGCTCATAACCAACTTTAGCCAGCCATTGTTTGAAGGGTTCTGCTTTGGGAGATGGTATTGTTTGAATGAGGCGAAATATTTGTTCAACAGATCCGACATCAGTTTTGTAAAACTTGCCGTCTTCTGATTGCAATTTCAGTTGGTTACAATTTGTAACCGACTCATTGCCTTCTTTAATGAGTCTGCTTTTCAAGACCTTCCAGTAGTT
>CANHLV010000220.1 GCA_947461495.1 Chitinophagaceae bacterium | reverse complement strand
CTTGAGAAAGATTATCTGGATAATGCTGTAGCCGGCAACTATGTAATGATTATCGATGCTACAAAAAACATGGTTCACGCCGATAATAAGAAATTGGTTTTATTACAAGGACTCGAAGACTTTATTGTAGTTGACACCAAAGATGTGTTACTCATTTGCAAAAAAGACAAAGAACAAGAGATCAAAGAATATGTGGCAGAAGTAAAAAGAAATAAAGGCGAGAAATTCATTTAATAATCATTGATTCATTTTCAAAATTTTCTGATTGACACCTTACATTCAAAGCAAACTTCCACAAGTCGGCACTACGATATTTACAGTTATGAGTGCATTGGCGGTAAAACACAGTGCCATAAATCTCGGACAAGGTTTTCCTGATTTTCCCATGAATCCCAAACTGACTTCTCTTGTGAATGAAGCCATGCAATCAGGTTACAACCAGTACGTACACATGTGTGGATTGCCTGCATTACGTGAACGGTTAGCCGAAAAAGTAAATGAGGACTACAATGCTCATGTCAATCCTGAAACAGAGATAACAGTTACCCCTGGCGGAACTTATGCTATATACACCGCATTCACTTCGATTTTACAACCAGGCGACGAAGTGATTTTATTTGAACCAGCTTATGATTCCTACATTCCGAATATAGAAGTCAACGGTGCTGTTGCAGTGCGCATACCACTTCAATTTCCAAACTATTCAATAGACTGGGATTTGGTGAAAGCGAAAATCACAAATAAAACAAAGGCCATCATCATCAACACGCCTCACAATCCAACGGGGAGCGTGCTTACGCAAGAGGATATAGAACAATTAAGGCGCCTTGTTGAAGGCACGAATATTTTCATCATCAGCGATGAAGTATATGAGCATTTGATTTTTGATGGTAAAGAACATTTATCTATTCTTCGTTATCCCGATTTAAAAGCAAGAAGTTTTGTTTGTTTTTCATTTGGAAAAGTATACCATTGCACCGGTTGGAAAATGGGCTATTGTATTGCACCCGAATCGATGATGAAAGAATTTAGAAAAGTACATCAGTTCAATTGTTTTACTTGCAATAGTCCAGTGCAATTTGCATTGGCTGAATTTTTAAAAGATAAAAGTCAGTATAGAGAACTAGGCTCATTTTTACAAAAGAAAAGAGATTATTTTAAATCATTGATGGCACAAACACCATTCAAGCCCTTGCCATCATTTGGAAGTTATTTTCAATTGTATGATTATAGCAGCTTTAGCAATGAGAATGAAAATGAATTGGCTATTCGATTAACACAAGAGGCAGGTGTTGCCACTATTCCTGTTTCAGCGTTTTATAAAACCCCTGTAGATAATAAAGTATTGCGTTTTTGTTTTGCGAAGAAAGAGGAGACGTTGGAAGCTGCGGTAAATAGATTATCAATCTATTTTAATAAGTAAAATTATTTCGAGTCATATATCTAACTAAATGTTTAAAGCTATATTTAGTAATTAGCGCTGATTGAAATTATCCGGGCATTCTGGTAATATATTTCTCAATTTGTTTTATCTGATCTACAATTTGTGGTGTATTTGGCTTGAAAGACTTTGCTTTTCTGAAATATTCTTTTGCAGCTCTATATTCTCTTTTGTTCATCATGATTGAACATAATTGTAAATATGCTGCTGCATTGTTTTCGCTATCAGGCAATCCTGCTCTAATGGCTTGTCTGATATAGGATTCGCCTTGTTTTATATCACCTTTTTGAATAGCAAGCATGCCAAGTTGCAATTTGCTGGGACCTTCTGCCTGTTGAGTCAGAGAACCACCAAGAGACAGTCCTTTTTTCATTAATCTTTCGGCTCCGTCATAATCCTGATTGGCCATTGCCAAATTACCCTGGATGGTGTAATAAACAGATCGAATCGGTTTAATTAATAACCCCGGGAATTTTACAGAATCAATAACTTTCTTAGCCTCAACCATATCGCCAGTTTCCATTGCAGTTTGAATCAATCGCATAGGGCCAAGAAGAAAATGGCCAAGGATACAGATGACAGCAACAAAATATATTATAAATGATGGCCAGAAGCTAGCTTCAAGATTTACATAAATGGCCAAAGCTAAAAGAAGTATACCTAACCAAAGACGATATTTAATAAATAGATGTAACCACTTCATAGTAAAAAATTAGGCGGCAAAGATAATGTAAACTTCAGCAGAATAGTTTTAATTGAATTAAGAAATGGAAAATAGTTGAGCTGATCTGAATTTATTAAGGCATTGATAATGTGTGTGTTATCGAATAGAAAATAAATAAAAAAAAGTTTAGTTTGAGTAAAGAAATTTGAGTTGAAATATTTGGTCAAGTTGTAGCTGATGTCGTAATATTGCGATATTGCAATATTGCAATATCGCTTTTTTACAAACTTCAATCAATGACTTACTGTCCATTAAATCCTTATTTTTCCTCATTTATCCTACTTTTTCCCTAATTTTAATAAAATTTTTAGGTAATAAACAACATTTTATTTAGAAACTGACTCTCTATTAAACAACAATTATTACCTGACTCAAGGCGTTTTCATCAAATTATAAATCAAATGAAAAAATTTTACTTATTTATTGTTTTAGCGTTATTTGGTTTTTCTGCAATTACCTCAGCTAAAACAACAAACTGTTCTGCTCAATTTACTTTTTCAGTGAATAATAATACTGTTTATTTTGTACCGGTAAGTAATACTGATTCGGTTTTGCACCTTTGGTATTTTGGTGATGGTACATCTAGCAGCGCTGCTAATCCCATGCATACATTTACCACTTGTGGAACTTATACAATTTACCACCAGATAGAGCAATTTAATCCCAATGGTGTGATGATATGTCAGGATAGTGTATTTCAAGTTGTTACTATCATATGCAATACGCCTTGTAGTGCTACTGCTGCTTTTTCAGCAAATGTTGTCAATAATCAACCTAACGTATACGAATTTGTAAATACCTCATTAGTTTCTCCCAATAGCGCTGTTTTATGTAATTGGTATTTCGGAGATGGCATGTCAACCACAACTCAAAATTTAAGCAATCAAGTTCATACTTATTCAGTATCTGGCATATATAATGTTTGTTTGATAGTTTCTTCAGGAACACCAGGAACCACTAATGCATGTCGAGATACATTTTGCTTGAGTGTTCAGGCTCAGGTAAATCCGACGCCATGTAATTTGACAGCTAATTTCACTACAGCAAACACTTCTTCACCTAATGTTATTTCTTTTGTAAATGCCAGTACAGGCTTTGCAGCAGGAGACTCAATCAGATGGACTTTTGGAGATGGGTCTGTTAGTTATGACCTAAATCCTGTTCATACGTTTTCGCCAGGTACTTATACGGTTTGTCTTAGACTTGTAAGAAATATAACCGGAGCTCCTCCTTGTGTAAGTGAAAATTGTCAGCAGATTACAATTGCAGGAACACAACCATGTAGTTTCTCTGCAAACTTTACGTATCAGATTTCTCCCAATCAATCTAATCTAGTAGTTTTCAATAGTACAAGTAATGCGCCGTCGCCCAATACTATTACTTGGACATTTGGCGACAGTTCATCTGCTGTTGGATCAACTGTAACACATATATTCACTCAACCGGGTACGTACAACGTTTGTATGCACATAACGGTGAGCAATACTTGTTCAACTGATACTTGCGGAACAATAACAATTACAACAACGACTCCGCCATGTAATTTAATTGCAGGGTTTACATAT
>CANHLV010000219.1 GCA_947461495.1 Chitinophagaceae bacterium | reverse complement strand
TTCATATGGAAAGCATTAGTCATCAAAATAAAATAATGAAAAGCTAATGCTAATGAATAAGACATACAATATTGAAGGCAAGAAGGTTGATTGTCTTTTTAATATGGAGCTGTCTGCTGTATTGAATCGCCAAACCAATAAAAAAACAGTTTTACTTGTAGATGAAAATCACTATCAATTACATCAATCAAAATTCTCTACATTCAATATTATTATCGTTCCCTCCGGTGAAAAAAATAAAACACAACCTTGTGTTGATGACATTATCAATCAACTTTTGCAATTACAAATAAATAAAGATGATTTTATCATTGGTGTTGGTGGAGGAGTAGTGACAGACATTACAGGTTATGTAGCTTCCATCTATAAAAGAGGAATTAGCTTTGGCTTGGTGCCAACTACTGTATTATCAATGGTTGATGCAGCTATTGGCGGGAAAAATGGCATCAACGTAGGTTTGCATAAAAATATGGTTGGCACTATTTGCCAGCCTGAATTTATATTGTACGACTTTTCTTTTTTAGAATCATTGCCTGATTTGGAATGGATAAATGGTTTCGCTGAAATCATCAAACATGCTTGTATCTTGGATAAATCACTTTTTACTTTTTTAGAACATCATGATATAACATCTTTTAAAAATGATAAGGCATTGTTGAAGCAACTTATCATTCAAAATATTGAAATTAAATTTGGAGTGGTACAATCGGATGTGAATGAAAAGGGGAATAGAAAGTTGTTGAATTTCGGACATAGTTTTGGTCATGCTATTGAGAATTTACATGGCATTTCTCATGGGGAGGCGGTAAGTATTGGTATGGTGATAGCTTCAAAATTGTCTGAAAAATATACAGGTTTATCTTCGATTTCAACGCTTCAGATTATTGAATTGCTGAAAAAATATGGATTGCCGATTACAATTGAAACTGATGGTGAAACATTGTTTAATCAATTGATTGCAGATAAAAAAAGAACCGGTGATGATATTCAGTTTATTTTGCTAGATAATATTGGTGCTGCAGTGATAAAAAATATTTCAATTCCAGCGCTACAATTAGCGTATAAAGAAATGGCAGTATGAAAGCAGTAGTTTCACCTTCGTTACTATCAGGTACAATAATTATTCCTCCAAGTAAAAGTGCTATGCAGCGCGCTTGTGCGTTGTCGTTATTGCATAATGGAACTACAACTATTTTCAATCCCGGAAAAAGTAATGATGATTTGACTGCATTGGAGATTATTGAAAAATTGGGGGCTTCAATCGAAAAAACTAACAACAGCATAACGATAACAAGTAGAGGGGAAATACATCCGCCCGCTTTTTTAAATTGTCATGAAAGCGGTCTCTCTTTAAGAATGTTTGCGCCCATAATCGCCATTTCTCCAGATCTAGTAAATATTAGTGGTATCGGCAGTTTGATGAATCGCCATGTTGATGTAGTCAGCAGTTTTTTTGCTGATTTAAAAGTAGATATTACCTCTGAAAATGGGTTTTTGCCAGTTGTAATAAAAGGTCCTTTGAAGCCTATAGATATTGAAATAGATGGTAGTAAGAGCTCGCAATATCTTACAGGGTTGTTATTTGCCTTTGCAAAAAAAGTTGAAGAACTAACAATCATCACTGTAAGCAATTTGGTAAGTAAACCATATATAGATTTGAGCTTGCAACTTTTAAAGCATTTTGGATATAAGGTTGTCAATGAAAAATATCAGCGTTTTTTGATTTATCCAAAAAGTGAAATAAAAAATCATGTTTCTTACACAGTCGAAGGCGATTGGAGCAGTGCTTCATTTTTTATTGTTGCCGCAGCGATTGCTGGGGATTTGTCGCTCTCAGGTTTGGATTTTAAAAGTTGCCAATCTGATATGAAAATACTAGATGTACTCAATCAAATAAATGCCGACTATGCTATCAATGCCGATCTTCTAAAAATAAAGAAATCATCTACAATTAAGCCTTTCGAATTTGATGCTACTGATTGTCCGGATTTGTTTCCACCTCTGGTTGTATTGGCATTGACAGCAAATGGTAAATCTGTAATCAAAGGTGTAAATAGGTTATTCGATAAAGAAAGTAATCGTGCGGTAGCTTTAATAAGTCAATTTTCAATTTTAGGAGCTGATATTTTAGTAGCTGAAGATTGTATGTATATCAATGGTGGAAAAATATTAAATGGTGGTATTGTAAATTCGCAAAATGACCACAGAATAGCCATGGCATTAGCGATAGCAGGATTAATAGCCGAAACGGATGTCTATATAGAAGATGCTGAATCAGTTAATAAATCATTCCCTGAGTTTTTTATCTTATTACAAAATTGTGGAGGAAAAGTAACCTTAAACACATAAATACATTTTTATGAACAGCTTTGGAAGAATTTTCAGAATCAGCATTTTTGGCGAATCCCATGGCCCAATGGTTGGAATAACTATTGATGGGGTATTGCCAGGTATTGAATTAACAATGGCTGATTTTGAAGATAAATTGCAAAGAAGAAAAGGTGGCATCTTGCCTGGTACTACGCCAAGAAAAGAAGAGGATATTCCTGTATTTGTTTCCGGCTTATTTAATGATAAAACTACAGGAGCTCCATTGACTATCATATTTGAAAATAAAAATGTCATCAGTAAAGATTATGAATCATTAAGAAACATTCCTCGTCCAGGGCATGCTGATTTTGTGGCTTCAAAAAAATTCAATGGCTTTGAAGATTATAGGGGAGGAGGTCATTTTAGTGGCAGACTAACGCTTTGTTTGGTGGCTGCAGGTGTAGTGGCTGAGAAAATAATCAAACAATATTCTTCATCGGTAAACATTCATTCTTCAATTGTAGAAATTG
Source organism: Chitinophagaceae bacterium (assembly GCA_947461495.1). Lineage (GTDB taxonomy): Bacteria > Bacteroidota > Bacteroidia > Chitinophagales > Chitinophagaceae > Ferruginibacter. The sequence goes on along the minus strand of CANHLV010000219.1, from coordinate 899 downwards.
GTGGTGAAAAAGAAATTGAAACAGCCATTCAAAAAGCTATTGATGCTCAAGATAGCATCGGTGGCATTATTGAATGTAAAATATCCAATTTGCCAATTGGCATTGGCGAACCATTTTTTGATTCTTTAGAGTCTTTAATCAGTCACGCTGTATTTGCGATTCCGGCTGTAAAAGGAATAGAATTTGGCTCGGGATTTATGTCTGCAAAAATGAAAGGTAGCGAACACAACGATTCACTCATTGATGATTCAGGGATTTATTCGTCTAACCATGCTGGTGGTATTGCAGGTGGATTGTCAAATGGCAATGAAATTATTTTCAGAATAGCCGTTAAGCCAACATCGTCGACTCCTCAAATTCAAAATTCATTAAATACTCATAGCGGAGAAGTAGAGTCGTTCTCCATTAAAGGCCGACATGATTTGTGTATTGCATTGAGAGTGCCACCAGTATTGGAATCTGTAAGTGCTTGTGTGATTGCTGACGCATTGATGATGGCAAAATAGTCGTTTGAATTTGATAAATGAGTTGTTCTAAAATAAGTTAACAAGCATAAGGTAAGTTTCGTAGGAATCAATATTTGGATTAATTGAAATGTCTGAAACAAGGGTTTTTCATTTTTCGATGTTTTGATATTGCGATTTTGCAATATCGCAATATTACGTGATCTCAACTTTAACAGCCAAATATTTTCAATAATATTTCTTTATTGATACTTAAGTTTCTTCAAGCTTATTTTTGATGATATAAAATTGTTTATAAAAATAAAACGGCTGCCTATTAAGACAGCCGTTTTATTTTTATAAAAGGTTTTAAATGTTATTGTATTAATAACACCGTTCCGCTTTTTTCTATGACCGTTCCTTTACTCGACAAGCCTTTTACAGACCAGATGTATG
>CANHLV010000218.1 GCA_947461495.1 Chitinophagaceae bacterium | reverse complement strand
CACCAGAGATTTATATGACGGCAAAATTTCTGCATCAGCATTCATCGATTCATTAAATGCTAACTACAAACGTTATCCGAAAGATGCGATGCGCATGAATTTCACCACCAACCACGATGAAAACAGTTGGAATGGTACTGAATTTGAAAAATATGGCGATGCGTATAAAATGTTCAGCGTATTCTCTATGACTTACAATCAAACCATACCGTTAGTGTACAGCGGACAAGAAATTCCTAATAAGAAAAGACTGAAGTTCTTTGTAAAAGACCCTATTGAATGGAATGGATTGGAAATGGAAGATTTTTACAAAAAACTTTTTTACAATCGTAAAATGAATCCGGCATACGGATCAGATGCTTCTTATAGAAGAATAAAAACTTCGGCTGATGAAAACGTATTATGTTACATGAGAGAAAAGGATAATTATAAAGTATTGACATTATTGAATCTCACTTCAAAACCTCAAACTGTAACCATATTGGATAAAAATTTCAGTGGAGTGATTGGTAATGTATTCGAAAACAAATGGATCACACTGAAACCGGGACTAAAATTCGAATTGAAACCTTGGGGATTCTTAGTGTTTGCTGGAAGTGATCATGTAGACTAAATATGTTTGTTTAAAATTCGAATAAATTCTGCTCTAGACATCATCTCCGCCCCTAAACTCATTAAATGTTCGGTCTTCTGTTGACAATCAATCAACTGAAGACCGTTCTTTATTAATTGATTGACCAAATTGATAAATGCAAATTTACTGGCATTAGATTCAGTACTGAACATACTTTCGCCGAAAAAGACATTACCTAGTTTGATACCATACAAACCACCCACCAGCATTCCTTCTCTCCAGGTTTCAGCACTTAAAGCATATCCGGCCTCATGTAACTTCGTGTATGCGTCTACGATATCTTGATTGATCCATGTACCAAAGCCATCTTTTCTATCCACCGTTTTACAGGCATTGATGACTTTTGGAAAAGCTTTATTAATAGTGAAACGAAATCGTCCATTTTGTAACACCTGTTTCATACTTTTGGTCACTCTCAATTTATCAGGAAACAACACACATCTCGGATCAGGAGACCACCAAATTATCGGGTCATCTTCATTATACCATGGGAAAATTCCATTGCGATAAGCACATAACAATCTTTCGACAGACAAATCACCGCCGATGGCGAGAATGCCATCTTCGTCAGCTTCTGACAAGTCGGGGAAAATGATATCGTTGTTGAGAATGTTCATTTATAAAGTTCAATAAGTTCAAAAGGTTCAAGATGTTAAAAAGGTTTTAGATGATTCGATACTAAAAAAAACATATTGAACTTATTGAATCTCTTGAACCTTTAGAACAAAAGTCATTCCTCTTCAAACCCCCATTCTGTTCTTAATTTTTCCATAGTCTCACCTTTCAACTGGGGCTGGTCATAATGACCGGCAATACTTTTTTGACGAAAGGCTTCATATACAGAAACTGCACAAGCAACCGAAATGTTCAACGATTTGATGATACCTACCTGAGGAATAATAAAATTACCGTCGCATAATCCAATCAATTCATCAGTGACACCACTGTGTTCATTGCCAAAAACCAAAGCCACATCTTCAGTCAAATTCAAATCGTGTAAACTTACTGCGTCAGAACTCAAATGAGTTGTGTATATTTTTTTATACTTTTTTCTTAATGCTTCAAAACAAGCTTGTGTATTATCAAACTGGTGAATAGTCAGCCATTTGGCAGCACTAGAACTACTTTTGGCACCCCATTTTTTATGGCGAGGAATTACTGTGTTTAAAATATAAATCTCTTGGATACCAACAGCATCACATGTACGCATCACTGCTGATATATTATGAGGGTCTGCAACATTTTCCAAAACTACGGTAAGATTGAGTTGTCTTTTGTTTAAAACAGACGTGAGTCTTTCTGATCTTTCTGGTGTCATGTTGCAAAAATCGGATAAATCAGCAGTTTATCAACATCTGAAAAAATTATTTTTTAAAGCAAAAAATCATTTGCTACATTGAGCAAAATTAAAAATCACATGACTCGTAAACTTCTCGCGCTTGCTCTTATTTTGGGCATCTATTCCTGCAACAACAAAGAAGAAAAAAACACAAAACCCGATGTAGTAGCTGTCAATATTGATACTACCACAAACCCTTCAACTGATTTCTTTCAGTTTGCCAATGGCGGATGGATCAAAAACAATCCCATTCCCGGGGAACAATCTAGCTGGGGTATCGGAAATCTTGTGATTGAAGAGAACAACAAACGATTAAGAGAAATCTGCGAGAAAGCCGCAGCAGCCAATGCAAAATCAGGAAGCAACGACCAAAAAATTGGCGATTTCTGGACCACAGCAATGGATTCTGCCAAAATTGAAAAAGAAGGATTAACTCCTTTGAAAATTTATCTTGATAAAATAAATGCCATTACTGATGTCAATTCGCTGTTAACAACTGTTGCCGAATGTAAGAAAGTAGGTTCGTCTACCCTTTTCAGTGATTATGTAGGACAAGATGCCAAAAACAGCGAAGTCATGGCTTATCAACTTTATCAAGGAGGTCTTGGTTTACCGGAAAGAGAATATTATTTTAAAACCGATTCAACTACTATCAATATTAGGAACCAATATCAGAATTACATTTCAACCATTTTATCGATGTCTGGTGATGATGCTTCAACTGCAAATGCAGCTGCAAAAAGCATCTTGGCATTGGAAACCAAATTAGCTTCAGCTTCACGCAAAATAGAAGACCTGAGAGATCCTTACAAAAATTACAATAAAATGGCTGTGGGTGATTTGGCAAAAATGTCTTCCAATCTCAATTGGTCTGCTTATATGACAACAATTGGTGTTACCACAAAAGACAGTGTCATTGTAGGTCAACCTGAATTCTTCAAAGCATTGAATGATTTACTCAAATCTGTACCCATCAACGACTGGAAAGCTTACGTAAAATTCAATTTCATTTCAGATATGGCAGGTGTTTTACCTGATGCTTATGGAAAAGCTTCTTTTGATTTTAATAAACTATTCAGCGGAGCCAAAGAAAGAAAACCAAGATGGAAAAGATCAATCAATATGATTGAAGGCGCTATGGGTGAAATGCTGGGTCAATTGTATGTAAAAGAATTCTTCAATGAAACAGCGAAGAAGAGATATACAGTAATGGTTGATGCGATTAAAGACGCTTTGAAAGACAGAATTAGTCAACTATCATGGATGAGTGACAGTACTAAACAGAAAGCATACACGAAGTTAGCTGCTATTAAAAGTAAAGTAGGTTATCCCGACAAATGGAAAGATTTCTCTTCAATGGAAATCGGAAAAGAAAGTCTGGCTAAAAACTACATGAACTCTCGTTTGTGGTGGCATAATTATGAATACAACAAACTAGGAAAACCAGTTGACAGAAATGAGTGGGATATGTATCCTCAAACGTACAATGCTTACTACAATCCAAGCAATAATGAAATCGTATTGCCTGCAGGCATCTTCACAATTCCGGGTTATAGAGATGAAGAAGTTGATGATGCTGTTGTATACGGATATGGCGGTGCCAGTACCATCGGACATGAAATCACCCATGGCTTTGATGATGAAGGCAGACAATTTGATGAAAAAGGAAATCTAGTAAGCTGGTGGACCAAATCAGATGAAGAAACTTTTACAAAACGTGCCGAAGTGATGATCAAACAATTTGATGAGTTTGAACCCGTAAAAGGT
>CANHLV010000217.1 GCA_947461495.1 Chitinophagaceae bacterium | reverse complement strand
GAAACAGCTTTGGCAGTAATTGAAAACGGAAAATTCGGACTCGCATTCAGCAGTGGCGTGGCAGCAACAGATGCTGTAATTAAATTGCTTGCGCCAGGTGATGAAGTGATTTGTGCTAACGATATGTATGGAGGTACTTACAGATTGTTCACCAAAGTGTTTGAAAAATTTGGCATCAAATTCAAATATGTTGATACCACTTTTCCTGAAAATGTTTCGGCGGCTTTAACTGCAAATTCAAAGCTCATCTGGATTGAAACACCAACCAATCCTTTAATGAACATCACAGATATTGCTGCGATTGCAGCGATTTCAAAAAAAGCTGGTACTATACTTTGTGTCGACAATACTTTCGCTTCTCCATATTTGCAAAATCCACTGGATTTAGGCGCTGATATTGTGATGCATTCTTCAACAAAATATTTAGGTGGTCATAGTGATGTGATACAAGGTGCATTAATCATGAATGATCAGTCGCTAAAAGACCAGCTTTATTTCATTCAAAAAAGTTGTGGCGCGGTTCCTGGTCCGTTTGATTGTTTCCTGGTGATGCGTGGCATCAAGACATTGCATGTTCGCATGAAAGCGCATTGTGAAAACGGAAAAATTGTTGCCCATTATTTACGCAATCATCCTAAAGTAGATAAAGTTTTCTGGTGCGGATTTGAAGATCATCACAATTACGAAATCGCCAAAAAACAAATGAAAGATTTCGGAGGTATGTTGAGCTTTACGTTGAAAGACGATTCTGTTGAAGCGGCTACAAAAGTTCTATCAAGCACTAAAGTATTTTCATTGGCAGAAAGCTTGGGAGGTGTAGAATCTTTAATCAATCACCCTGCAAGCATGACACACGCTAGTATTCCAAGAGAAGAAAGAATCAAAAACGGGCTGACTGATGGTTTGATCAGATTGAGCATAGGGATTGAAGATGCTGAGGATTTGGTAGAGGATTTGAAGAATGCGATAGGATAATAATTAAAAATTTAAAAGTAAAAATTAAAAAATAGTTTTTTTGATTTTTTGGATAGAATAATTCAAAAAAAACGCATTGATGTAAAAATCTAAATTCTGTTTTTCAATTCGGTATCAAAAAATTCGTGAATTCGTGGTTATTAAAACCCAACATGACTGAGGAGCTCAAAATATTTTTAAACAAAAAGGTTGATGAATATAATCGACCTTTTTTTATTGCAGCCGATCCCATTTGTATTCCACATTTATTCAGTAAAAAACAAGACATTGAAATCGCAGGATTTTTTGCCGCAATATTCGCCTGGGGCAATAGAACTACAATCATTGCTAAATCAAAAGAACTCATGCAATTGATGGAGAATGCCCCACATGATTTTTGTTTACATCATACCGATAATGATTTGAAAAAATTATTGCATTTCAAACATCGCACTTTCAATACTACCGACTTATTATATTTCATTGAGTTTTTCAAATTTCATTATAGTAATCATGAATCTTTGGAAACGGCATTCACCTTGTGGATGAGTAAAAAAGATGTGAATACAGAAAACGCTTTAAATGGTTTTTATGATTATTTTTTCTCTTTGTCGGATGTACCTAAACGAACTTTAAAACATATCGCTTCTCCGAATAAAAATTCTGCTTGTAAACGAATCAATATGTATTTAAGATGGATGGTTCGCAAAGATAATGGTGGCGTTGATTTTGGTATTTGGAATCAAATCAAACCTTCTCAATTAATAATACCTCTTGATTTACACGTCGCTCGCGTAGCTCAACATTTTAACCTTATACAAAGAAAAAAATTTGACTGGATGACAGCTGTTGAATTGACGGAAACAATGAAACAGCTTGATAAAAAAGATCCTGCAAAATATGATTTTGCATTGTTTGCGTTGGGAGTGTTGGAGAAATTTTAAGTTCTGTTTGTAATAGTTTGAAGAAAATTTAGCTGGAGTGAATTTAATTCAGCAGTTTGGCGTGTTTCATTAGAAAAAGTAAATAAACTTCAGTGGGAATGAATAATCTTTAGTTGAAATATTTGGCTGTTTGAGTTTGGAACACGTAATATTGCGATATTGCAATATTGCAATATCGCAATATTACGACAGCCCCAAACAATATTTACCACTCAAACCCCAACTCCCTAAAATACCCTACTTTTAATAATGGAAAAAGAACTTCAGCCTCATAATTCTTCCGTTTTAGATGAGGTAATTGCCTGTAATGATATAGCTGTTTTAAATGACGAATTTCTCGTTCAACAACTCGCAGATTATATCAATCAATTAATTCTTACCAATTTTGAAAGGCTCGTTCAATTACTCTATCGTATCGATGTCAGCGAAGCCAAATTAAAATATTTACTCAAAGAAAATCCTAATGAAGACGCCGGAAGAATCATCGCTTTATTGATTATCGAAAGACAAATTCAAAAAATCAAATTCAAAAAAGAAATGTCGGAAAATGAAAGAGATGACGGTGGGGAGGAGAGATTGTAAATGTAAAATGATGAAACTATTGCTGTTCCAAAAGTTCAAAAGGTTCAATTTGTTCAAAAAAAGCTTAAGAATTTATATAACAACTTTAATTAACAAGCTCCTAATAACCTATTGAACTAATTGAACCTTTTTAACCTTTTGAACATACTTATTTCTAAAATTTCAACTCGTTCACCTTCCCCTCATCCTCCTTCTCATTTTTCAAATCATACATCGTACCAAATACATGATCCCATAAAGTGCTGCTCACACCATATCCTAAATCATCATGTTTGTAATGATGTAGGTGATGATTTCTCCATAAAGGCTTCATCCATTTCAAAGGAGGATTCCAAGCATGTATGGCATAATGCATCGAACCATATAGCAAATATCCAAACATAAATCCCGGAAAGAAAGCAATGGCATTAATGTTCATCAATAAATAGAAAACCATAAAAAAACATGAAGCGATAATTAAACTTGGAACCGGAGGCATGAATAATCTTTCTCTGTCTCTGGGATATTCATGATGATTACCATGAATGAGATAATTTATTCTCTTCCCATTTTCTGTCTTTGGCTTATGATGAAATATAAATCGATGCAAAAAATATTCTGTAAACGTCCAAAAGAAAATACCTGAAAAAAACAATAAGGCAGTTTTCATTCCTGTAAATTCTATAGCTTTTATTGCATAATAAGGCATTAAAATAAAAACGGGTAAATAAATTATCCAAATGACTATCGGGTGTGTTTTAGTCAGATATTCCAAGTTTTGATTTCTAAAAAGTTGGGCCTGTCCTTTATTGTAAATTTTATTGAATTCCAAAGCTGATTATTTAGGTAAATTAATTATGAAAAATCTGTTTTTTACATGTTGGCATCATGTACTTTTGCAACAATTACAATGTTATGAAACTAGCTACTTATTTAAAAGATGGACATGAGCAATTGGCACTGATTGTTAACGGCTTGCTGTATGATTTGGATATGTTGCATCCTGATTTGCCTGTCAGTATGTCGATGTTCTTAAACTACTGGGATGATTATTATCCATTAGTGATGACACTCGATCAACAATTAAAATCAGGGATGTCAAAATCTGTTGTAGGTATTCCGGTTGACAGTGAAACTTTATTGGCTCCTGTTCCCAATCCTACAAGCTGCAGAGATGGTTACGCCTTTCGTCAACATGTTGCGGCTGCAAGAAGAAACAGAAAAGTGGAAATGATTCCCGAGTTCGATCAGTATCCTATTTTTTATTTTACCAATCACAACAGCATTCAAGGTCCT
>CANHLV010000216.1 GCA_947461495.1 Chitinophagaceae bacterium | reverse complement strand
TTGCAGAGAAACATAATGTACAAATTCATTTCAATGAAAGATGCGACAACATCAACTGGAAGACAAATGAAATTCATTTTACCAATACCGAAAAAAATGAATCGCATGTTGTAAAACAAGATTTAATTTTTGGAAGTGATGGCGCTTTTGCTGCTTCACGACTAACCCATCAATTACAACATGACCGTTTTCAATACCAGCAGTACTATATAGATTTTGGTTATAAAGAATTGACGATACCGGCAGGTGCTGATGCTAATTTCCTCATGGAGAAAAATGCATTGCACATTTGGCCAAGAGGGAATTATATGCTGATTGCATTGCCTAATGTTGACGGCAGTTTTACTTGCACTCTATTCTTTCCATTTGAAGGCAATCCTTCATTTGCTTCGTTGGATACTCCTGAAAAAGCAAGAGCATTCTTCAATGAAATATTTGCTGACGCTTCAGCGATGATGCCTGAATTTGAAAAAGAGTTTTTTAATAATTCAACTTCATCATTGGTAACGGTAAAATGCTTTCCATGGATCAGAGACAATAAATTTGCATTGATTGGAGATGCGGCACATGCAATTGTTCCTTTCTTCGGACAAGGCATGAATTGTGGATTTGAAGATTGTCAGGTTTTGAATACACTAATCAACAAACACAATCACGATTGGAATAAAATACTAACTGAATATCAGGAACTGCGTAAACCCGATGGAGATGCCATTGCCACTTTGGCTTTGAATAATTTTGTGGAGATGAGAGATAAAGTTGCTGATCCGCAGTTTTTATTACAGAAAAAAATAGAAGCACATTTCAGCTCCAAACATCCTGATAAATGGACACCAGCTTATAGCTTGGTTACTTTCAGTCCGGAAGTAAGATACAGCGAGGCTTTGAGCCGAGGTAACGCGCAGCAAGCCATCATGGATGAAGTAATGCAAACACCAAACATCGCTGAAAAATGGAACAGCGAAATGATTGAGAATTTAATGCTTGAAAAAATAAAACATTTGAATTAAAATGAACAGAATTGAATTGGTTGAACAGATAAAATCAAAACAAAGTTTCCTTTGTGTCGGTTTAGATACAGATATAGAAAAGATTCCTGCTCATTTGCAAAGCAGACCAAATGGTGTAGTTGAATTCAATAAACAAATTATTGATGCGACTAAAGACTATTGTGTTTCTTATAAAATCAACACCGCATTTTACGAAGCCATGGGCGCCAGAGGTTGGGATGCGATGGAAGAAACTTGTGATTACATACCATCAACTCACCTAAAAATCGCTGATGCCAAAAGAGCCGACATCGGCAACACTTCAAATTATTACGCCAAAGCATTTTTTGAAAAATTAAAATTCGATGCGGTTACCGTAGCGCCTTATATGGGCGAAGACAGTATCCGTCCGTTCCTAGAATATCAAAACAAATGGACAATTGTGTTGGGACTGACGAGTAACAAAGGTGCTTTTGATTTTGAAATGTTGAAATTAAAAAACGAAAATGAATCCTACCTTTACGAGCAGGTATTGCATACCGTTAGTAACTGGGGAAATCCCAATAATTTAATGTTCGTGGTTGGCGCTACAAGAGCAGAAGAATTGTCGAACATCAGAAAAATCATTCCAGATAATTTCTTATTGGTACCCGGCGTTGGTGCTCAAGGTGGCAGTTTGGCCGATGTGGCGAAATATGGTATGAATAAGGATTGTGGCTTGTTGGTGAATGCGTCGAGAGCGATTTTGTATGCGGGGAGTGACAGCAACTTCGCTGAAGAAGCACAAAAGGTGGCGATAGGATATCGGGAGGAAATGAAGGCGTTTATATAGTAGCCCCCTTAATCCCCCAAAGGGGGAAGTTAATTGCGTTTCTACATCGAATCAAAAAGTAGATTTTGTTCATAAATCTATTTTACCATCTTGAATTCCAATCAGAAAAAAACATAAATCTCATGTAGATTTCACCATGATTTCCAATTAATAAATGATTTACTTGCATCTTATTTATCAAGAAGCTTGAAGTAAATAGCTAAGATTATTTTCTGTATAAATATTTATAATTAATTTGTAGGAAATTAAATACAATGAAAAGGGAAAAGGTATTGGAAGCCTTGAAGGAATTGCCCAAAGAATTTGAGCTTGATCTTCTTCTGGAAAAATTAGTTTTTGTTGAGAAAATAAATGAAGGTTTAACCCAAATTAAAAAAGGGAAAACACTAACTCATGACAAAGTCAAAGAAACGATTTTGAAATGGCAAAAATAATCTGGTCTGAACTTGCTTTGGAAGACTTAAAAAATATTCATGATTATGTCTCAAAGGATTCAATTGTTTATGCAAACCGCGTTATTGAAAAAATCATATTGAGAATAGATCAATTGGAAAACTTCCCTAAATCCGGAAGAGTAGTCCCAGAATTTAATAATATTTCCATCAGAGAATTGATACAAAACAATTACAGAATCATTTACAAAATTACTTCACAGAAAATTTTCATTGTAACTATTCATCACTCCGCTAAAATTTTCAAATAAATAAGGTGATCAAACTTCCCCCTTTGGGGGATTGAGGGGGCTTAATAATTCTCTTGGTTCTACATTTAATGCAGATGCTATCAGTGAAAGATAAGTCACGCTAAAATTTACTTTGCCTAATTCTACCCTATTAATTTGAGAATAATCTTTGTCGTTGCATCTGAAAGCCAGGAGTGTTTGAGTCAACACCTAACAAAAAACAACAAACCACAAACATATCCCCATTCGGGGGAATTAAAGGGGGCTATACCGCACTCTCAATAACATTTACAATCCCCTCAAATAATCTTCCTGCCCATTTAGCATACTCCTTCCCCGAAGGATGCAACTTATCTTCCGCGATAAATTCTTCCAAATGACTATCGGCTCTTTGCGAAGTGGTGATATCTATAAAATGACAATGATGTGCTAATGCAATTTCCTTACAGGCATTATTATACTCATCTATTTCCTGTGCGATTTTTTGAATGTCTCTTTCAGCAGCAAAAGGCGTTTTCCCCCAATCGGGAATGCTGATGACAAAAACATGATTTGAAATACCTCCGGCGAATTCGATAGCTTGCTGTAATAAATGCGTGAATTCTTCTTTGTAATTTTCAACGGTTCTGCCGCGGTATTGATTGTTGACACCAATTAACAAACTAACGAAATCATATTTTTCCAATAATGTGATGTTAGAAATATGATGGTTCTTTTCATCAGTTGTCCAGCCAGTTTTTGCTACTATTTCAGGAGCAAGAAATTTGTATTTACCCTCAAAATGTTTACGTAATAATTGTACAGTCTGATAAGGAAAGCTATCATGTAATGGCACCTGCTCTCCTATCGTGTAACTGTCGCCTAGGGCGAGATAATGGTAAGTCATGTTGTTTGTTGTTTTGTTGGTTTGTTCAAAAAGATTCAGACGTTCAACATGTTCAAAATGTTAGCTTTTATTCAGAAACAACCTGTCGAACCAATTGAACTTATTAAACGATTGAAACTATCCTGTATAAAGCTTATCCAGCCTATCTAGCCCATCTAGCCTATCTAGCCTATCTAGCTTATCTAGCTTATCTATCATATCCAGCTTATCCAGCCACACATCAATACCCAACCGCATCTTTCATTCTCAACCAAAATTCATTATCAAAACTAGAAGGGCCTAAAGTAACATTTCCAGCTGCATCTCCTAATCTAACCACTACCATGTTTAAGGAAGGGACCACATATATTTTTTTATCATCTTTTCC
>CANHLV010000215.1 GCA_947461495.1 Chitinophagaceae bacterium | reverse complement strand
GCTTTGTTTCTTCCATTTCGAGAATTGGGTTTTATCATTGTTGATGAAGAACATGATGCTTCATTCAAACAACAGGAGCCTGCACCAAGATACAATGCAAGAGATGCCGCAATTTACTATGCCTCATTATTTGGTGCCAAAGTATTGCTCGGAAGTGGCACGCCCTCCATGGAAAGCTATTTCAATGCACAGCAGGGAAAATATGGTTTGGTGACATTGGCAGAAAGATATGGTGGCATTCAATTGCCCGCTATTGAAGTTGTAAACACCAGACAGATTCAACAGAAAGGGAAAATGATGATTAGCGATACGCTGAAAGAAGCCATTCAACAAGCAATGGACAATGGCAAGCAAGTTATTTTATTCCAAAACAGAAGAGGCTACAATCCTTATATCATTTGTGGTACTTGTGGTTTTATTCCTCAATGCAATCATTGTGATGTGTCGCTCACTTTACATAAATACAGCAATAAACTTCATTGCCATTATTGTGGTAGCACTTATCCCAAGTTGGTTACATGTACAGCTTGCGGTACTAACAATTGGATGGAGAAGAATTTTGGTACAGAAAAAATCGAAGAACAACTTGAAGAAGAATTTTCAAAATACAGAATTGCGAGAATGGATGTTGACAGTGTAAGAGGCAAAACAGCTCATGATAGTTTGATACAGGCTTTTGAGCAACATCGGCTTGATATTTTGGTAGGCACACAAATGGTTGTAAAAGGATTGGATTTTGACAATGTGAGTCTCGTCGGAATTTTAGATGCAGATGGTTTGTTAAGTTTCGCTGATTTCAGAGTGAATGAAAGAGCATTTCAATTAATGGAACAAGTAAGCGGAAGAGCCGGCCGAAAAGGTGCTCAGGGCAAAGTGTTGATTCAGGCAATTAATACCAAGCATCCCGTAATTGCTTTGGTAAAACAACATGACTTTGTTCAATTTTATAAAGAAGAATTACAGAGTAGGCATATATTTTTCTATCCACCATTTTGCAGAATGGTGAAACTGACCATGAAACATAAAGACAAAGACATAGTGAAAGCAGGAGCTGAAAAACTATGCGATTCTTTGCGAATTGATTTTAAAGACCAGGTAACCGGACCTGCTCAACCCGTAATCGGAAGATTGAGGAATCAATATTTGATGGAAGTGATGATTAAATTGCCAAAAGAATATGGCATGAGCATGAAGTATAAAAAAGTAATACAGCATCATTTAAATTTACTGCTATCTGAAAAAATATTCAAATCAATTACTATTATTGCAGACGTAGATCCCATTTAATTAAATGAGTAATTTGATGATCAAAGAAAATATATCATTACAGCCTTTCAATACTTTTGGAATTGATGTAAACGCCAGGTATTTCGCTTCTTTTCAATCAGAAGAGAATGTATTTGAAATTCTTGAACAGCAATTAGGTGAAAGTCAATCTCCATTGATTCTAGGAGGTGGTAGCAATATTTTATTTACAAAACATGTAGATGGCTTGGTGTTGAAAAACGAAATCGGTGGTATTGACTTGGTACACCAGGATCAAGATTATTTTTATGTGAAAGCAGGAGCAGGCGTGAACTGGCATTCTTTAGTTATGCATTGCATTGACAATAATTATGCAGGTATCGAAAACCTGGCACTTATTCCCGGTAATGCAGGCGCATCCCCAATGCAAAATATCGGTGCTTATGGAGTGGAGATAAAAGATGTTTTTCATTCTCTTGAAGCCATTCATATTCACGACAAAACAAAAGTAATTCTGAATAACAAGGAATGTCATTTTGGGTATCGTGAAAGTGTGTTTAAAAACATTTATAAAAATCAGTTTGTCATCACTTCTGTTACTTATAAACTTAAAAAAGTTCCTCAATACAATATTTCTTATGGAGCCATCCCTCAGGAACTGGAAAGAATGGGAGTAAAAGATTTGTCGATTAAAGATGTCGCACTAGCGGTCATGAATATTCGAAACAGCAAGTTGCCCAATCCTAAAATTATTGGAAACGCGGGAAGCTTCTTTAAAAATCCGGAGATTTCAGTCAGTCAATTTGATCAATTGAAATTGAATTTCCCAAACATAGTCGGACATGCTACTGAAAACAATTTGATTAAAGTAGCTGCAGGCTGGTTGATAGAGCAATCCGGCTGGAAGGGTTATAGGGAAGGGGATGCAGGTTGTCATGATAAACAGGCTTTAGTACTGGTAAATCATGGAAATGCTAGTGGCTCTCAAATATTGGAGTTGAGCGAAAAAATAATAAATTCAGTGAATGATAAATTTGGAATTGAATTGTCTTGCGAGGTGAATATTATATAATTCAAAATTCAAAAGTAAAAATTCAAAAATGGCGCATCAGTTTTTTTAATTTTGAATTTTCACTTTTAAATTATCTTACTGAAAATCCGAATCATTAAAATCTTCTTCCGAAAAGTGCTGACTTCCTAAGTTTAGCATACTTCCCATTAAATCTTTGAATTCAATTTTTCCGTCCAATACTTTTTTGCTGATTAGTGAATAGCCTGACAATCCATGTAATACAAACTCCATCAATAAAGCGTTTTCCATTTCGTTTAAGCTAGGATATTGCTTTTTCACAAGAGCATACAAACCATCTACTTTGTACAACAATTGAATTTTATCTGCATCTTTTGTTTCTAGGAATATGTTCAAATTATTACCTTGGTCAAACCATTTGGTAATGGGATTGTAAGGGTTTTCTACTTTTTCGGTTGCCTTGTTTCTTTTTTTCTTTAACGTTTCTGGGTTTGGGAAATAGTCTGCGAAAATAGTTCTGATGGCTTTTTCTACAAGGTTATAAGCAACCTGATAAGGCCCTTCTTGTTCACCTTCATACACCAATTCTACTTTTCCAGTAATCGAAGGAATAATGCCGGTAAGGTCGCTGATCCATACCTGTGTTTGAGTTTCGTTGTTGATGATCGCTCTTCTTTCTGCAGCGCTTAATGCATTTTCATATGCTGAAATGGTAAGTCTTGCACTGACACCACTTTTTTTGTCTACCAGTTCCGAATTTCTAGCTTCAAATGAAACCTGTTCTATTAATCTGCTAATTAAATCACTCACTTGAATTTTCTCTTGTTGTGATTTTATTTTATTGGCTTCCTGGGCGGTAATGGAAAGTGAAGTTTCAATTGACTTCGGATAATGCGTTAAAATCTGACTTTGAATCCTGTCTTTCAAAGGCGTTACGATACTGCCTCTGTTCGTGTAATCTTCGGGGTTGGCCGTGAACACAAATAAAATATCTAATGGTAATCTTAATTTAAATCCTCTGATTTGCAAATCGCCTTCTTCTAAAATATTGAATAGTGAAACTTGTATTCTAGCTTGTAAATCAGGCAATTCATTGATGACGAAAATACTTCTGTTACTACGCGGAATAATGCCATAATGTAACACTCTTTCATCAGCGAAATTGAGTTTTAAATTGGCAGCTTTAATAGGATCGATATCACCGATTAAATCGGCAACACTTACATCAGGTGTAGCCAGTTTTTCTCCATAACGCTGAGATTTGTGCATCCATTCAATAGGAGTGTCATCGCCTTTTTCATGGATCAAGTCAATGGAATATCTTGAAATAGGATGATAAGGGTCATCATTTATTTCTGAGCCGGCTATTACAGGAATATATTCATCGAGTAAATCTATCATTTGCCTTGCCATTCTTGTTTTCGCCTGACCTCTCAGCCCCAAAAACAAAATATTGTGCTTACTTAATAAAGCTCTTTCAGTT
>CANHLV010000214.1 GCA_947461495.1 Chitinophagaceae bacterium | reverse complement strand
TGAATTGACATCAAATATTGCTAATGATTATGATGCAGTGATTATCACGGTGCCTCATTTGGATTATAAATCGCTTGATGAAAATTATTTTGCTGCTATCACCAAAGAAAAAGCATTGGTTGCTGATTTAAAAGGAACATACCGGGGTAAGATTACCAACAGAAATTATTGGAGTTTATAATAAAACATTTAAAATACTTGGAAAATTTATTTCATTATAAGGACATAAAAAATGATAGCTTTCTAGTTACAGGAGGCGCTGGTTTTATTGGCAGTCACATTGCGGAATATTTATTAAAAAATGGCGCCAAAAAAGTTAGAGTACTTGATAATATGGTAAATGGTTTTGAAAAAAACATAGCTATCCTTAATGCCTATCCGGCTTTTGAATTTATAAAGGGAGATATAAGAGATCTGGAAACTTGTATGGAAGCCTGTGATGGCATTGATTATGTAAGTCATCAGGCTGCATTAGGTTCTGTGCCCCGCTCCATTAAAGAGCCGGTATATTTTAATGAGGTTAATGTAGGCGGATTTGTAAATATGTTGAAAGCGGCGGTTGATAACAAAGTTAAATGTTTCGTATATGCATCATCGTCATCTGTGTATGGCGACGAACCTACATTGCCTAAAATTGAACACAGAACTGGCAATTGTCTATCGCCATATGCTGCTACAAAAAAAACTAATGAATTATATGCTCAGGTTTTTGCTGATGTGTATGGTCTCAAACTGATGGGCTTTCGTTATTTTAATATATTCGGTCCGCGTCAGGATCCTGATGGTCCTTATGCTGCCGTAATTCCTTTGTTTGTAAAAGGTATCATGAATGAAACGCCAGTATATATCAATGGAGATGGCGAACAGACCAGAGACTTTACATATGTGGATAATGCTGTACAAATCAACATCAAAGGCATGCTGTCAGAAAATGCAGATGCTTTTAATAAAGTGTATAACGTGGCTTGCGGTGAATACTATTCTGTGAATCATTTATATCAGGCATGTGCAGCTCAATTGCAAAGTGAGTGGAAGCCCATTCATCGTGAACCCAGAGCAGGAGATATCAGAAATTCATTGGCAGACATCAGTTTGGCAAAAAATAATTTAGCCTATCAACCTGTAAAAAAATTCGATGCCGGACTGATGGATACTATTGAATTTTTCAAACAAGTATATTCCAAACAACATATATAATGCCATTCATTAAAACAGATTTCCCGGGATTAATCGTGTTTGAACCTGTTGTTCATAGCGATAGTCGTGGCTATTTCTTTGAAAGTTATAATAACAATGTGTGTAAAGAATTTGGTATTGACACCATTTTCGTTCAGGATAATCAGGCAAGGTCTGTCTATGGTGTCATCAGAGGCATGCATTACCAGTTGAATCCTCATGCGCAAACGAAATTCATTCGTGTGATGAGTGGAACAATTTTGGATGTGGTACTTGATATCAGAAAAGGTTCCCCAACTTTTGGGCAGCATTTTTCTATTGAATTGTCTGCTGAAAACAAAAAGCAATTATACATTCCTCACGGATTTGCACATGGCTATTCTGTGTTGAGTGAAATGGCAGAAGTGTTTTACAAATGCGATTCTTTTTATAACAAAGAAGCTGAAGCCGGTATTCAGTTTTATGATCCACAATTGAATATCGACTGGAAAATTCCTGTTGACAAACAAATTATTTCAGATAAAGACAAGCAACATCCTACTTTCGAAAATTGTAAAACCAATTTCATTTTTGAATAACAAGCTCAACATACTGGTTACTGGCGCCAATGGTCAATTGGGTAATGAATGCAGAACGCTGGCGGCAGCAAGAACGGATGCACATTTCATTTTTACTGATGTCGCAGAATTGTCGATAACAGACGAAGCTGCCATAAATGCAATGTTTTCGAAAAATAATTTTGATTATTGTATCAATGCTGCTGCTTATACGGCTGTTGATGCTGCAGAAAATGATATTGAAATGTCAAGAGCCATCAATGCAACAGCTGTTGGTTATTTGGCTAAAGCCTGTAATAAATACAATTGTAAGTTGATTCATATTTCTACTGATTATGTTTTTGATGGAGAAAATGAATTCGGATATAAAGAAGAAGACAAAACTGCACCCATCAATGTTTATGGTATTACCAAATTGGAAGGCGAACAATTGGCTTTTGAAAACAACGCTCAAACAATTGTCATTCGTACTTCTTGGGTATATAGTTTTCATGGAAAGAATTTTGTAAAAACCATGATGCGCTTGATGCAAGAAAAAGAAGAAATCAATGTGGTAGCAGATCAAATTGGCAAGCCAACTTATGCGGCTGATTTGGCGAGTGCGATTTTCAATATCATTTTTTCTTCATCAACATTTATTACGGGGATTTTCAACTATTCAAATCAAGGGGTTATTTCTTGGTTTGATTTTGCAACGGCGATAAAAGAAATTGGAGGTTATGCCTGTAAGATAAATCCAATTCCTTCATCGGCTTATCCGGTGCCGGCGAAAAGACCTCATTATTCAATTTTATTGACTGATAAAATTGAAACAACTTATAACATCCACATTCCACATTGGAAAGACAGTTTGGAAAAATGCATGCAATTGCTGAAATAATTTTTATCAGCTTTAAAACAATTCAATGAATTTATTTGCTATTAAAAATCGGATTATTGTTACTTGCAGTAATCGATTATCTCCCTTTTTACAACAAGAAATCGAAGCGCTTGGATTTGCACCGATTCGTATTTTTAAAACGGGAGTTGAATTGTTGGGAACACTTGATGATTGTATCAAATTGAATTTACATCTTCGTTGTGCTTCGCAGGTATTGTTTTCCATTAAAGAGTTTACGGCTTATAATGCCAATGATTTGTATAAAGAATTGTCGAAAATTGAGTGGGAAAAGATTATTCCTGCAAATGAATATTTCTCAATTACGAGCAATGTGACGAATGAAACAATAACGAATAATTTGTTTGCGAATGTGAAAGTAAAAGATGCAATTGCTGATCGTTTCAGAGAAAAGACTGGAGAGCGTCCAGATTCAGGTCCTGAATTGACGGGCGTTGTGGTGCATTTATATTGGAAGGAATCTCAGGCGGAATTGTTTTTAGATACAAGTGGTGAAACTTTGTCTAAACACGGGTATAGAAAAATTCCCGGAAAAGCGCCAATGCTTGAATCACTTGCGGCTGCTAATTTACTGGCTTTGAAGTGGGACAGAAAATCCACTTTCATCAATCCGATGTGTGGCTCCGGAACGATTGCCATTGAAGCGGCAATGCTGGCTACCAATCGCAAGCCGGGATTGTTCAGAAACAATTATTCGTTTATGCATTTGTGTGAGTATGATGAAAAGTATTACAACAAACATTACAACGAGATGGAATCACAAGTCATTCATGATACACCAGTAAGAATCATTGCTTCTGATATCAGTGAAGATGCCGTTTCTATCTCAAAAATAAATGCAGGCATTGCAGGTGTGGAAGAAATGATCAGTTTTGAATGTTGTGATTTTGCTGAAACTACCATTCCAGAAAATAATGAAGGTGTGGTGTATTTCAATCCTGAATATGGTGACAGGTTAGGTGTTGAAATTGAATTGGAAGGCACTTACAAAAGAATGGGGGATTTTCTAAAACAAAAATGTAAAGGTTATTGGGGATATATTTTTACGGGCAATTTGGAACTCGGAAAAAAAATCGGATTGAAGCCTAAGAGAAGAATTGAATTTTATAACGGCAAAATCGATTGTAGGTTGTTTGAGTATGAGTTGTA
>CANHLV010000213.1 GCA_947461495.1 Chitinophagaceae bacterium | reverse complement strand
CCTTAGCGAACAATGATAATGGCAATAACAAACAAAGTCTAATAAGCAAATCTAAAAATACTGGTGAAATTTCTGGTAGTTTCTCCACAAAAGAGGCAGAAGAACTCGCGAGTATTTTAAAATCAGAAAAGCAAAAAACATCTTCGAAAATTATTGAGAAAACCAATATTCAACCTACCAATAAAGCACTTGCTTCAGTATCAAAAAAACCGAATCCCTCCGCAGTTGCAACACAACAACAATTGGCTACGACGATAGAAACAGAAGATATTGCCAGAGCAGATAATACCAAATTCGATGTAGAATCAAAAAAAGAAACAGCAGGAAATTTGATAGCAAGTTCAGACAATATTTTTTCTTCAGATTCAGTTAGCAGTTTTGCCATTGCAAAAAATGACGATGCAAAAGCTATTGTTGTTTCAAAGGCAAAACATGCTATTCCCGCGGCAGCCAACATCAGCAACAATGCAGATATGCAAATGCAGGAAGTAGTTATCAGCGGCTACAACAATAACAGGAAAAAATCAATAAATACAAGTACTCAAAAGGTGACCGCAAAAGATTTGGAAAAAACAGAAAACAAATCTGAAATCGATAAAACTGCATTTGATAATTATGTAAAAACTCATAAAACTACATGCATTGACAAGGCTGGAAATGAAATACATGGCATAGTTACACTCAAATTCAATATTGACAAAAACGGAAAACCTGAGAAAATAAAAGTAGAACAATCCTTAGATAAAGCTTGCGATGACCAAGCCATAAAATTGCTAAATGAAGGCCCTAAATGGAATGCTTCTTTAAAGAAAAAGGAAGTAGTAAAAATTACTTTCTAAAGTCTTTGCATTACAATCCAAGCAAATGATCTCCACTAAATGAAAATGGCAATAAGTTTCCCGTATTTTCTATAATAAATATTTTGCCTTCCATGCCACTTAATATTAAGCGTATAGGCTTGCCTGTTCTATTTTCATATTCGCTCAAACTCTGACGACACATGCCGCAAGGAGAAACCGGCACATCGCTTTTTCCGTTCAAATTATTATAGGCAATAGCCATAGTAATAATGGGGACATTGGTATGACTCATTGCAGCAGTACCCAACAAAGTTCGTTCTGCACAAATGCCTACAGGATAAGAAGCGTTCTCTTGATTAGTACCTTTCACAACCTCGCCATTTTGTAATATTGCAGCAGCACCAACCAGAAATTTGCTATAAGGAGCATAAGCAGTAGCAGTTACTTTTCTGGCTTGTTCCAGCAAGTCTTTATCTTCAGTCAATAACTCATCTATAGTAGTATAAATTTCATATTCAAATTCAATTTTGGCTTTTTGCATAATTCTTTTTTAGTTGAAAAATCCTCTTACAGAGGCAAGAGGATTTTTCTAAGTTAGTTATTTTGATTGAATTTCAAACTATTTTATTGTACTGAATAATCTTTTCCATCTTGGACCATGTTCCCAACTGAACCAAATCAAAGAAGCTTTTCCTACGACATGATCTTCTGGAACAAAGCCCCAGAATCTGCTGTCTAATGAATTGTGTCGGTTATCTCCCATCATCCAGAAATAATTCAATTTGAAAGTGTAAGTATCTTGTGGCATTCCATTAATCAAAACTATACCTAATTTATCATTTGAGTATTCAACTTCGTTACCTTCATACACACCTATACATCTGCCATAACGTATAAGGTTATCTGCAGTTAATGGGATTGTCATTCCTTTTTTAGGAATAACCAAAGGGCCAAAATTATCAGCCGACCATTTATATCCTGTTTGCTTTTCAGATTGTTCTACATTATAATAAGGAAACAATTGAGGATCTGGAGGCATAATGAAATCAGATAATTTATACCCCTGAGGTAATTTAAGTGATGTCTTCTCTGCATTGGTAATGTTTACGATTTGTACATTCGGAACACCAATATCCCTTACATCCCCGATATCTTCGCCTTCGTGTATTTTAATGCCCATTGATTCCAATTGATCTTTATCAATTAAAGCATTGGCAGGAGTTTCTAATTTATAATAACGTTCTGAAGCAGGAAATACCATTTGAGGCTGTCCATTGATATAAACTTTTCCATTTACAATTTTCAATTCATCACCACCAATGGCAACACATCTTTTGATGAAATTTTCTCTTTTGTCAACAGGTCGTGTAATGATAATATCACCGTAATCCTGCCAAACTCTTTCTCTACCTAACTGACGAACTGCCTCATAATAAGTTACCCTACTTCCAAAATTGGCTTCATCATTAATCAATGTATCATTCACAGGGAAATTAAAAACGACTACATCATTTCTTTCCACAGGTGCAGCAAACCATCTTTTATAAGGAATTTTAATCCATTCTACATATGATTTAGAATTTGTAATGGGCATAGTATGGTGAACGAAAGGCATTGCAATTGGCGTATTGGGAATACGAGGCCCATAACTGAATTTACTTACAAATAAAAAGTCATTTACCAATAATGTCTTTTCCATTGAAGGTGTTGGAATAGTATAGGCTTCAAAAACAAAAGTGCGTATAATCGTTGCCGCTACTATGGCAAAAAAAGCCGCATCAACCCATTCTCTTACACCGGATTTCTTATAATTATCTACAACAATTTTACCTGCAAATTTTTCATTAGCAGAACGACCTAAATAAGGAAAATAAATAAATGGGAAAAGTACGGTCAATGCATGGTGCCAGAATCCAAATCTTCCAAAATGTTCTACAAATTTTATTGTAATCCAAATGGTGATAAACTGACCTGCGATAGGAATGAATTGCAAGAAGAACCATACTTTTTTCAGTTCCATTTTTTCAACCATGCAGTAGGTATTGTAAAATGGAATCCATGCTTTCCATGGAGTGATGTCTGCTTTTTTAAACATCTCAAACAAGCCATAATGCCATAATACAGCACAAACAAGAAAAATAATCCAACCTATACTCATAAGTAATTTTTTAGCGTGTCAAAAGTAAGATACTATAGCTTACTAATTTAATTTTTAAATTTTGAAATGTTTAGTTTTGAGTTTATTTAACAAAATTCAATAAGCAACTTAAATTCTTCTAGGTAATACAAAATTTGTTACATCTTCAATGGTGATTGTTTTACCGGATAAAATAATTAGTCTTTCTACTACATTCCTAAGTTCTCTGATATTTCCAGTCCAGTTGTGTTGTTGAAGTGCAACCACTGCATCTTGTTCGATTGATTTTTTGGGTTGCCCATATTCATCTGCTACTTGATGTAAAAAATGTTCAATCAAAAGGGGGATGTCATCTCTTCTTTGATTGAGAGAAGGGACATGAATCATAATTACACCCAAACGATGATACAAATCGAGTCTGAAATTTTTAGCATCTACCTCTTGTAATAAATCTTTATTGGTTGCCGCCACTACCCTTACATCCACGTTAATGTCTTTATCTGCGCCTACTCTGGTAATTTTACCTTCCTGTAAGGCACGCAAAACTTTTGCTTGAGCGCTCAAGCTCATATCGCCGATTTCATCAAGAAACAGAGTGCCGCCATTGGCTTGTTCAAATTTCCCGATTCTTTGTTTAACCGCAGATGTGAAAGAACCTTTTTCATGACCAAACAATTCGCTTTCAATCAGTTCACTTGGGATGGCAGCGCAATTCACTTCTACAATAGGGCCATTGCAACGATTGCTTTTTTCATGCAACCAACGAGCCACTAATTCTTTACCGGAACCATTTTCACCTGTAATCAACACACGGGCATCAGTAGGTGCTACTTTATCAATGGT
>CANHLV010000212.1 GCA_947461495.1 Chitinophagaceae bacterium | reverse complement strand
TGGCTTTACTTTCTAAAAGAAATTTCGAAGTTAAAGCCATCATTTACAGCGATAATATCAGCCGTAATCTACTTATGGATTTGCAAAAATTAAATGAACAATATGAATCTATTGAAATCAGAAAATCAAAATACAATCACGATCGTTTTCTGATTATTGACCAAATTGAGATGTATCATTTCGGAGCTTCACTAAAAGATTTGGGTAAAAAGATTTTTGGGTTTTCTAAAATGGATAATGAGGTTGGGTTGATGATGGAGAGGTTGGATGCTGGATAGGCTAGATAATAGATGCTGGATACTGGATGCTAGATAAACATTCCCATCTCAACACGCAACGTCCCTTGCAAGAGACGTTGCTGAGAAACCAAAAACAATAAACATTTTATTCTAAATCTCTGCGTAAACTCCTTCACTTCATTCTCCGTGGTAAAAAATTCGTGATTTCGCGACTCTGGAAATGTAGAATATCCAATAGCCAGCCCCGAAACCTCGGGGTAAAATGTAAAAGTGGGATTTTGGATATGAAACTATCAAAATCTCATGTACAAAAATTCGTGATTATCAATAAAACATAATCAAAGTCCCCTTTGGGGGATTTAGGGGGCTTAATTCGTAGCTCTGAAAATGTAAAATGTAGAATATCCAATGTAAAATGTAAAAGTGGGATTTGGGATATGAAACTATCAAAATCTCATGTACAAAAATTCGTGATTATCAATATAACATAATCAAAGTCCCCTTTGGGGGATTTAGGGGGCCTAATTCGTGGCTAACCCTCACCAAACGTTCCGAAGGAACGAATCAAAATAATTTACATTTCGGGTTAAAGATGAGATGTTCCTATCGAAAATTGAAGAAAATAAAACCTTCGCGCCTTTGCCCCCTTGCGATCTTTGCGTGAAACCCATTCGTGACACTTTGTGCCTTAGCGCTTTCGTGGCAAAACAATCGCGCCTTTGCTCCCTTGCGTGCTTTGCGTGAAACAATTTCAAGGCTCCATCCCTCCACACAAACTATTTTTCCTCAAAAAATCTCAAAAAAACAACAAAATACCTTAAGTTTGTTTCCTAAATCGATTTTCATAATCACTCAAATAACAATAAAAATGAAAAAATTAAGTCTTTTTGTTTTGACAACTTTATTATTTGCAGGCATCAGCTTTGCTCAATCAGCTAAAACTGCAGATTGGCCAGAAATGAAATCTTTTCATGCTTTGATGTCTTCGACCTTTCACCCTGCTGAAGAAGGCAATTTCGCTCCTTTGAAAGAAAAAGTAGCGCAATTGTACAGAGCTTCTAAAGTGTGGTACGCATCAGAAATACCTTCAAACTACAAACCAGAAGAAACAAAAGCAATTTTGAATAAATTGATGATTCAGTGTCATGACATTTGGATTCAGGTTGATGCTAAAGCTTCTGATGAAAAATTAAAACAAATGATTACTGAAGCTCATGACAGTTTCCACAAAATTGTTGGTGAGTGCAAAAAAGATAAATAATCTATCAAACGATATTTTTAAAAGAGGCCGCTGAAACAGCGGTCTTTTTTTTGCCCCCTAAAACCCCAAAGGGGGACTTTGATTATGTTTTGCTTGGATTGCCGCTAATTCACAATTTTTTTCACCGTTTAGATTATGTCGAGGGAGCGCTCCCCTCTCCATTGGAGAGGGGTTGGGGGTGAGGCCTCATATTTTACATTTTATTTCTCTACCTTCGCTCTCGTTCTGGTTTCCGAGCAATCGGAATTAAAAGGGAAGCCCGGTGTAATTCCGGCACTATCCCCGTAGCTGTAAACGCTGTTGATTGTTCATACTTCAAGCCACTGTCGCTAGAGATGGGAAGGCGGTGAACATAGCGTAAGTCAGAAGACCTGCCAAAACAATTTTATTCATCCATTAGCTTTCGGGAGAAAGGCTAGAGATCTAAAGTGTAACCACATTTTATGTTTCTTTCTGTTGCTTTAAAAATAAAGGCAACTTATTTCTCGGAAGCAATAAAAAATCTTTTAAAAATGAAAAAGAAATTTTTTATTGCTGCTGCATTATTCACCAGTATCAATTCAAATGCCCAAGACAGCACTTCCATGTTAAACGAAGTGATTGTAACCGCCAACAAGTTTCCCAACAAAACTTCCCTTACCGGTAAAGTGCTTACCGTAATCACAAGAGAAGATCTTGAAAAAAGTGGGAGCAAAGACATCGCGCAGGTACTTACCGAGCAAGCAGGCGTATTTGTAAACGGTGCCAACAGTAATCCAGGCAAAGACAAAAGCATTTATTTAAGAGGCGCCAAAGTAGATCACACATTAATTGCAATTGATGGTGTTCCTGTTTATGATCCTTCCGGAATTGGGAGTAATTTTGATATTCGTTGGCTGACAATTGACAACATTGAAAGAATTGAAATACTTAAAGGAAGTCAATCTACTTTATACGGATCTGATGCCATTGCAGGGGTCATCAATATCATTACCAGAAAGCCGAATAAAAAATCCATTTCAACTTCCGGCAATATTCAATACGGAAGCTACAATACCCTTCATGCCAACGCAGGCATCAGCGGTACGAAAAATAAAATTAGCTATAACCTGAATTATTCTTTTTTAAATACATCGGGAATCAACGAAGCCGTTGATACCATAACAACCTCTCATCAAACTGACAAAGACGCATACACGAAAAAAAATCTTTATGCCTCATTGGGTTACAAGCCTAATAACAATATTTTCATTCAGCCTTACTTTAGATTTGGTTCTTTCACACAAAACTACGACCAAGGTGCTTATGTAGACGAGCTAGATTTAAAAGCGGACAGCAAAAACACTCAGACAGGATTTCTTAGTGAATTTAAAATTAAAAATGCTAAAGTCTATGTGAAATACAATTTCAATCAGATACAAAGAACCTATACCGATGACTCTGTGAAAAGCAGAAACGGATATGATATTTACAGCAAAGGCATTTACAAAGGCAATGAACATTTTGCAGATGCGTTTGCCGTGTTTCCAATTGGGAAAATAATCAAACTTACAGGTGGTATTGATTACAGAAGTTCTAATGGCAGTGAATCTTATCACTCAATTGGCTATTTCGGTCCTTATGACAGTGAGCTTGGAAAAGACAGTTTGACTCAAAACCAAATCGGCGTTTATGCGGCAGCGGTAGTTAACCTCAAGTCAGGGTTTAATGCTGAATTAGGCGGAAGATTGAATCGCCACTCTGCTTATGGAAACAATTTTGTATTTAATTTCAATCCATCTTTTTTATATAAAAACAAATGGAAATTATTTGGTAATCTTTCTTCAGGATACAAAACGCCTACTTTGTATCAGTTGTATTCTCAATACGGAAACAATTTGTTGAAACCTGAAACTGCGGTCACTTTAGAATCGGGTATTCAATACATTTCTAAAAACAACAAATTCAACGCAAGAGCGACTTTATACAACAGACAAGTAAAAAATGTTATCACATTCTTTTTTAATCCGGTAACGTATGAATCATTTTATATCAACCAAGACAAACAAAATGACCAAGGTGTGGAGTTGGAGTCTACATTTAAGTTAGGGAAATCTACGTTGTTGAAAATTAATTATGATTATGTGGACGGAAAATTAACTACAAAGAACAACGATAAAGACAGCAGTTATTTCAATTTGACCAGAAGACCAAGGACTACCATGAGTCTCTATCTTTCTCATCAGTTCAATAAAAAACTATTTGTAAATGCAGGGATATTATTTGTAGGTAAAAACAGTGATATCACGTACGATGCAAGCTT
>CANHLV010000211.1 GCA_947461495.1 Chitinophagaceae bacterium | reverse complement strand
GATTGGCCGTTATGGGGGTTTTTCACTGGGCTTTTTGCATTTTTTCCAATGGTGGGAACTATGATTATCTGGGTGCCGCTAGTGGCTTATATGTTTGCAACAGGAAACGATTTTTATGCAACAGGCCTGACTTTGTATAGTATTATCGTAACAGGAAATGTAGATTATGTTGCAAGAATAACACTAATGAAAAAAATTGGCGATGTGCATCCGCTCATAACAATACTGGGCGTTATTGTAGGGTTGAAGCTATTCGGATTTGTGGGATTGATATTTGGACCTCTATTGATCAGTTATTTTATAATCTTGGTCAGAATTTATATCAATGAATTTGTTGTAGTTAATAAAACTAAAGAAAGTTGAATGTCATCACAAACATTTAACAGCTGATTATCATCCGTTTCATTATTATTGCCATTCCATTATGAATAATATCCGTTCCTTTTTATTGATTGCATTTACATTTTTAAATGCGAATGTTTTTTCTCAAAATACCCAAATAAAAACAGAAATGAGAGCCGTATGGGTGGCTACAGTTGATAATATTGATTGGCCTGATGCACCATCATTAAATGCACAGTTTCATAAGGATGCATTTCTCAGATTACTAGAAACACATTTTTGTAATGGCATCAATACTATAATTGTACAGGTAAGACCTTCATCTGATGCATTTTATCCATCACCTTATGAGCCCTGGAGTCAGTGGCTTACAGGTATACAAGGACAGGCGCCTGAACCTTTTTTTGATCCATTGGATTTTATGATAAAGGAAACGCACAAACGTGGTATGGAATTCCATGCTTGGATCAATCCATTCAGAGCTGTTCAGAATACAGAAAAATCTTCTATTGCTCAAAATCATATTACCAAACAGCATCCCGATTGGTTTATTAAATATGGCGGAAAACTATTTTTTGATCCGGGAAATAAAGAAGCGAGAAAATATGTAGTGGAAGTGGTAAAAGATATTGTGAATCGATATCCTATAGATGCGGTACATATAGACGACTATTTTTACCCCTACCCATTACCTGGAATTAAATTCCAAGATGAAAAAACTTATGCACTTTATGGCAACAACATGAAGGTTGATGATTGGAGAAGAAGCAATGTGGATTCGGTCATTGAAAATCTATACACATCCATTAAAAAAATTAATAAAGACTGTCAATTTGGGGTAAGTCCATTTGGTGTTTGGAGAAATGCAGATCGTGATCCCAGAGGAAGTAAAACCCAGGCCGGTCCAACTGATTACGATTTTTTATACGCGGATATTTTATTGTGGCTTAAAATGGGATGGGTTGATTACATAGCACCTCAACTTTACTGGGAAATGTCAAGTAAACGTGTGCCTTTTGATGTTGTGTTAGATTGGTGGAGCAAAAATTCAAATGGAAAGAAATGCTATATAGGTTTAGGAGTTTACAGAGCAGGTTCGAATAAAGCATGGTGCGATAAAAATTTATTACCAAAACAAATTGATAAAATCAGAAACACTCCGAATGTACATGGAATGATGTTTTATAGTAGTCGATCACTTGAAAAAAATCTGAATGGCTGGAGCGACAGCCTCAGATTAAATTATTTTAAAGAACCAGCGATGACACCAAGGATGAAGTGAGGTAGCCCCCTAAATCCCCGAAGAAGGACTTTGATTATGCTTTGCTGATGCA
Organism: Chitinophagaceae bacterium; assembly: GCA_947461495.1. Classification (GTDB taxonomy): domain Bacteria; phylum Bacteroidota; class Bacteroidia; order Chitinophagales; family Chitinophagaceae; genus Ferruginibacter. Next base: position 2,115 of record CANHLV010000211.1, on the reverse strand, counting down.
CCTCAACATAAATTTAATTTCAATTCATTATTACCAAATGCTTAATAAGTACAATTTAATATAACATCCAAAATAATACACAATCAAAGTCCTCCTTCGGGGATTTAGGGGGCCCAATATTTTTTTCCTTCCAGCCAGTTACACTGTTGTAAACTGCCGACTCGAATTCTTAATGGAATTTTTGTAGCCTTCTCAAACTTCCATTCTTGCTTACAAAAAATACCGATATTTTGTAAATAGTAGTTCTCCGGAACACTTTTCAGTAAAGGATTTGATGGTAAAGCAATTGCGGTTGAAGTATGGAGAATTCTCGATGAATTATTTTTAAAATAATCTATTTTTTGTGCAAGAACAAGCTTCTCCACAAAAATCATGCAAAAAAATAAAATTAACTGCTTTTGTTTCAACTTACGAAAATCTATTCAGTAAATTTACAACTGAATTGATAATCTTCTATGGCAATGCAACAAAGTTTACAGCAGAAGATGCTACAAAAACTTAGTCCTCAGCAAATTCAACTGATGAAATTGCTGCAGGTTCCTACTGCCCAACTCGAAGAGCGGATAAAAGAAGAACTTGAGGAAAATCCTGCACTTGAACAGCTTGAAGAAGGACATGAAGATGAATTTGATATCAAAGATGAATTTGCCGAAAATAATGAAGATGAATTTGAGCCGGATGGTAGTGAAGAGGAATATGATAGTGTTGATATTAGTGAGTATGTTCAGGAAGGTGATGATGATATTGGTGATTATAAATTTAGAGACGAAAATTATCCTGATGCCAATGAAAATAGAAGCTCGCCGCATAAAGTTGAAGTTTCGTTTAACGAACTTATGATACAGCAACTTGGATTATTGAAACTAAATGAAAAAGAACAAAAAATTGCAGAACAAATCATAGGCAGTTTGGATGATGATGGCTATTTAAGAAGAGAGGTAACCTCAATTATTGATGATCTTGCATTTAGACAAAATATTGAGGCAGATGAAAATTTGGTAAATCATATTATTTCAATGATACAGGATTTCGATCCTGCTGGAGTTGCGGCTAAAGATTTACAGGAATGTTTGTTGTTACAATTGCATCGTTTATCCAACCCTTCACAAGATACTTTATTGGCAATAAAAGTACTAAAGCAATATTTTGAAGAATTCACCAAGAAGCATTACGAAAAAATACAAAGAGGATTATCGCTTTCAGATGTTCAACTTCGTGGAATAATCAATCAAATTATAAAACTTAATCCTCGCCCAGGTATAATGGCAGGAGATTCATCAAGTTCTGAGAATTACATCATACCTGATTTTTTCATTAATAATAATGCAGGAAAACTTGAACTTTCATTAAATAGTAAAAATGCACCTGATTTAAGGATTAGTGAAGGCTATCGTGATATGCTTAACCACTATGAGAAAAGTAAGAAGAATAACAAGAGTCAAAAAGAAGCCGTAATATTTATCAAACAGAAATTAGATGCTGCTAAGTGGTTTATAGATGCCATCAAACAAAGGCAAAACACATTGTTAAATACAATGGAAGCGATTATGAATTATCAATATTCTTTTTTTCTAACTGGTGATGAAATGGATTTGAAGCCAATGATATTAAAGGATGTGGCGGAAAAGACGATGCAGGATATTTCTACAGTGAGTAGGGTAGCCAATAGCAAATTTGTACAGACTGAATTTGGTACATACAGATTGAAATTCTTTTTTAGTGAAAGCTTACAAACAGATTCAGGTGAAGAAGTAAGCACCCGAGAAGTTAAGCGAATTTTATCAGATATCATTGGTGATGAAAACAAAAAGAATCCCTTTAGTGATGAAGTGTTGACAGAAATGCTTCAACAAAAAGGTTACAACATTGCGAGAAGGACAGTAGCCAAATATCGTGAACAGTTGAATATACCTGTGGCCAGATTAAGAAAAAACATATAATGGAAAATAACAAGGAGATTCATCAAGATAACAACTCATTCATAAACTTCAGTTTACCTTCAAAGGTTTTTGCATATTTAAATTCCTATCTTTTTCATCCTTTGTTTGTGCCTTTATATGTCATTTTGTTTTTACTTTATGTTCATCCTTCAGCTTTCACGGGTTTTTCTGATTC
>CANHLV010000210.1 GCA_947461495.1 Chitinophagaceae bacterium | reverse complement strand
TCCAGTTGGTGTGGATTCGCATGGAACTGTAGCTGTCACTGAATTTGTGATCGTAATGGTTGTGTTCAAGCACGGATCGACAGCGGGTGTGCTAGTTTTTTTGCAACCAAAAAACATAGTTAGCATTAAGCCACTAAGCAAAATAGAAAATGGGATTGTTTTTTTCATATTATTTTTTTAATGTAAGACTTTATCAATTTGAGTTTTGAAGCTTTCCGCAATTTTTTCCGTGAGATTTGTTTGATTCATTCTGTAAGCAATGTCAATCATGTTTCCGAAAGCTGTTTGGCCAGAAATGCCATGACCGATGATTACAGGTTTTGCTACTCCTAAAACAGGTACTCCTCCGTAAGATTCAAAATTAAATCTTTCAAAATGCTCGTCATTTAAGTTGCGGCGTTTCGAAATATCATAAACACTTTCTGCCATTTTCAATACAACATTTCCTGTAAATCCCTCGCAGACCATAACATCAGCCTTTTTCATCAAGATGTCGCGGCCTTCAATATTTCCTATAAAATTAACCTGAGTATTCTCTTTTAATAAGGGGTATGTGGCTTGCGCTAAAATATTTCCTTTTCCTTCTTCTTCTCCAATATTCACCAAGCCAACTTTAGGATTTTCAATTTCCAGGATATGTTCAGCAAAAAGAGAGCCTAATATGGCAAATTGATTTAGGTTTTCCGGTTTGCAATCTGCATTTAGTCCAACATCAACTAGTAACCCTAATGAGCCGTCTTCTCTTGGAATGTAAGCGCCAATGGTTGGTCTTGAAATGCCTTCAATGGTTTTGATGCTAAATAACGCACCGACCATCATTGCTCCGGTATTGCCTGCACTGATAAATGCATCAATTTTGCCTGTTGCCAATAAATGAAATCCAACTGCAATTGAAGAATCTTGTTTTTCTTTCAATGCTTTAGTGGGATGCTCGTGCATCTCAATAACCTGAGTGGTTGGCACGATAGTGTAGGCTCCGTTTGGAATGGGATGGTGTTGAAGATGAGAAAGTATAATTGCTTCATCGCCAATCATCACGACATGAACATTATCTGCGTGTTTGCTTAAATAAGCTACAGTTCCTTTTACTGCTTCAAGAGGGGCGAAGTCGCCTCCCATCATGTCTAATCCAATTTTTACCATTGGTGTAAAATAAACTAAAAATTCCAAAATCCTGATTGAATTATTTCGATCAGGATTTTGGAATAAGAAATTAAAAATTATTCAATTATGCTTTAAGAGGTGCTTTTTCAGCAACCAACTTTCCTTTATAATATAATTTTCCTTCGCTAACATGAGCGCGGTGACGAACATGTATTTCGCCTGTTGTTGAATCAACACTTAATGTTGGCTCACTTGCTTTGTAGTGAGTTCTTCTTTTTGCACTGCGTTGTTGTGAGTGGCGCCTTTTTGGATTTGGCATGACAGTATAATTTTAAATATTAAACGTTAATTGTTATTGTTTTTGAACTGGTCCAAACCTTTCCAGAGCGCATTTGCATTATGCTCTTCATGCTTGGTTTCCATTTCTTTTAATTTATCAAGAACTTCTTTGTTGCATTGAGGACCACCGATTTTATCCGGGGCACACATTTTTTGAAATGGAATGCTAAGTAAGGCAAATTCATAAATCCAATCGCCAACACTTAGGTGACTCTCATTTCTTGAAAGGTAAAAGACATCTGGGTCTTCTTCCTGTTCATTCATTTCATCAGGGTTGTCAACCAGCTTAACCAGCATGTTGAATTCATCCCAAAGGTCGATAGGCAGTGAATTTCCACATCTGTCGCATGTTACTATTGCTGTTCCTCCAACTTCAAACTTCAACAGCATGAAACTAGTGTTTTTCTCTAGCAGCATTTTTACATGTGCAACAGGATATTGAAAATCCTGAATACCTCTCTCAGCAAAGAACTTTTCATCCAATTCGTAATTAAACTCATGAACACCGGGCTTCAATCCCACAAAAGCAACCTCAAATGTCCTCTTGTTAGCCATTGTGTTCAGTTTAAAGGACGGCAAAGGTATATTAATTTTGCGAATTATCAGAGCATTAAAGAGAATATTCTGCAGAATTAGGCTAATTTTCAAAATAAATGGCTCTGTTTTGCTGAAACTCAATGCTTTTTTCTCATTGATAATAAAATTCCAGGCAAAAAATCAACTTTAAATTTGATATGAAGCTCAAGAAAATAGATATTTCGCTGATTTTATTGTCAATTTTTGCAGTATTGCTGCATTTTTTCTCAGGGAATTCTAATTGGGTAGAGCAACATTACAGTAATGGACTATTCCTCACCATTTCAAATTTGCGATGCTTGATATTTGGTAAGCTCGGTTTTAGTTTTGGCGATATCATTTATGGCATCGCCTTTTTTACTTTGATTTTCTTTTTGATTCGCTTTGTGATTGCCTTGTTTCAGAAAAAAGTTACTCTGACTGGCTTTTTGGCTTCTATAAAGCGTGTTTTCTTATTGTGTTTGGGGGTGTATCTGGTTTTTAATATTTTTTGGGGATTGAATTATAACAGGTTGGGGGTCGCCTCACAAATTGGGCTAGACCTAAAGGAATATAATAGCCAGGAATTGAAATCATTAAATGCTTTGTTGGTTGAAAAAACAAATCTTTCAAAAAAAGCTATCGTTGATAATCATATTGAATACCCGAATAATGAATCATTGTTCATTCAAACGAAAAAAGCCTACGATGCAGTTGATGATAGTTTTAATTTTTTTACATATAAAAATGCGGCAATAAAAAAATCGATCTGGGGTTGGTTGGGCAATTACTGGGGTTTTACAGGTTACTACAACCCTTTTACTGGAGAAGCACAACTCAATACAACTGTGCCGAAATTTTTATTGCCTTTTGCAGCTTGCCATGAAGTAGCTCACCAACTCGGGTATGCAAAGGAAAAAGAAGCGAACTTCGTATCTTATCTTGTTGCTAAAAAGTATAATGATAGTCTATTTCTTTACTCTGCTTATCTCGATTTGTTTTTTTATGCAAATCGTAATTTGAATTCACAAGATTCAACTTCGGCTAAGCAATACCGGGAGTTGTTGTCTGAAGATGTAAAAAAAGATATCTATGAACTTGTGGAATTTAATAAAGCCCACCGCAATTTTATGGAACCAATAATTACAAAAATTTACGACTTGTTTCTGCGTTCTAATCAACAACCTCAGGGAATGATGAGTTACGATGAGGTTATGGTATATTTGATGGCGTATTGGAGGAAGAGTGGTACGATTTGATAATTTGATGATTTGATAATTTGATAATTTTGGGGATTGGGGATAATATAACGAGCAAAATATGAATAATTATTTAAAGCTTTTGATTTCGGTTATCATTCCATTGGTAATAGGTGGAATCAGCGGCGGGTTTACCGTTTCTGCGATTAATGGTTGGTATGCCACAATCAATAAACCCTGGTTTAATCCGCCGAATTGGATTTTTGGTCCGGTGTGGACTTCGCTTTATGTTATAATGGGTATTGCTTTTTATTTGATATGGAAATCAGATGCTGTGCCCAGTTTAAAAAGTCAAGCCATTACTTTGTTTTTTATTCAGCTCATCGTAAACTTTTTATGGTCGATTATTTTCTTTTACTTACAACAACCTGGTTGGGCTTTTTTTGATATTATAATCATGTGGGTCATGATTTTGCTAACCATTTTTTCATTTGGAAAAATATCGTCAATGGCCTCGTGGTTAATGGTTCCTTATATCTGTTGGGTAAGTTTCGCTGCTATATTGAATTTTGCAATTTGGAAACTAAACTAATTTGGCAATCTGATAATGAGTCAATTTTATGAAG
>CANHLV010000209.1 GCA_947461495.1 Chitinophagaceae bacterium | reverse complement strand
GGTAACGAATTTGGCAGCACTACAGGTCGCCCTCGTCGTTGTGGCTGGATTGATTTAGTGGCCCTTAAATTCGCTTGTATGATCAATGGCGTTAGCCAGATTGTGATGACCAAAGCCGATATCCTCGACTCATTGGAAGAATTGATGGTGTGTAAAAGTTATCTTGCCAATGGCAAAGAACTAAATGAAGTGCCTTTCCAAATGAATCGTATGCAAATTGAAGCGATTTATGAGTCATTTAAAGGCTGGAATACAGATATCTCATCAATGACTTCCGAAAATAATATGCCGCCAGCGATGAAGACCTATATTGACTATATAAATACTTATCTCGGCGTGCCTGTAAAATACATTAGCAATGGCCCTGGCAGAGAGCAAATTGTTGCGATTTAAAATATTTTTAAAAAAAGTCTTGAAAATATTTGGTTAATAAAAAAACTCGTGGAAATTTTACACAACTAATCCTGTATAGAAATGGCTCCAAAATCAGAAAACGAAAAAAAGACAACAACCAAAGCAGCCGCTCCTAAAAAAGCTGCTGCAAAAAAAGCTTCACCTAAATCCAAGGCAAATGATGACCTTGATGATGACGATGATGACTTTGAAGAAACTACTCCTAAAGCAAAAGCTACTAAAAGTGGTTCAAAAAAGAAATCATCTGATGATGACGATGACGATGATGACGTTGATGTGAAAGACGATTGGGATAAGCCGGAAGAAGAAGACAGCTGGGATCCTGATTTCGAAGAATTTGATATTCCTAAATCGAAAACAAAAAAAGCTACCGGTAAAAAACCGTCAAAATCTGATGATGATTTTGATGACGACTTCAAAGACCTTGGGTTGTTTGATGATGATATGGGAGGAGGATTTGATGATGATGATTTTTAATCACATTCAGTGAAAAACAACAACATTTACTTTTCTGAAAATAATACTGATAACTTTAAATTGAAAATGTTGAACTGGGCAGACCGGTTCAACATTTTTTCTTTTTTAGACAGTAACCATTACCAATCCCCATCTTCAAATTTTGAGTGGAAACTGGCTGCCGGAGCTCAGCAAATCATCACAGCTGATAATGATAAGGCATTTGCAGAGATTAAAGAATTTCACCTCAAGCATCCCGGATGGCTATTTGGGCATTTCAGTTACCCTTCTGAGAAGCCCGACGATATTGGCTTTCATCATGCCCTTTTTTTTATTCCGGAAATTATTATTACTTGTGTAAACAATTCAATTACTATTGAATCTTCTCATGAATCTGCTGAAAAGATTTATCAGCAAATCAATCAGTTTGACATTATAGCAGCATCTCCTCAACATAAATTACATATTCAGCCAACCATCACACAGGATGAATACATCGACGCCATTCTGAAAATTAAACATCATATTCAAAGAGGCGACTGTTATGAAATGAATTATTGTCAGGAATTTGTTGCAGAAAACGCATTTGTCAATCCGATTCATTTGTTCATTCAATTGACAGCTATTTCTCCGAATCCCTTTTCAACGTTGTATAAAAATGAGGATAAATATTGTATTGGTGCAAGTCCGGAAAGATTTATCTCTAGAAAAAATACAACGGTTATTTCTCAACCTATTAAAGGCACTTCTAAAAGAATTCATGACAATCATGAAGCAGATGAAATTTCAAAAAATCAATTACACAACAGTAGTAAAGAACGCAGTGAAAATGTGATGATTGTTGATTTGGTAAGAAATGACTTAAGTAAAATTGCAACTGAAGGAACAGTGAAAGTAGCAGAATTGTTTGGGTTGTATAGTTTTCCTCAGGTACATCAAATGATCAGCACGATAACCTGCGAAACTGACTTGAATACCCATTGGACAGAAATTATAGAAGCTACTTATCCTATGGGCTCAATGACGGGTGCACCTAAGATAAAAGTTATGGAACTTACGGAGCTATATGAAGCTACACCCAGAGGACTGTTTTCAGGAACAATCGGTTATATAAGTCCAAACGGCGATTTTGATTTTAATGTCGTCATTAGAAGCATTTTTTATAACCGTTCAAAAAAAATTATTTCATACAAAGCAGGCGGTGGTATTACTATCAATAGCGATCCTTTGCAAGAGTATCAGGAAACTTTAATTAAAGCTGCAGCCATAAAAGAAATTTTACAGGCTTAATAACAAATTCAATTTCAATTCACAATTTGATTTATGCATCGAAAAAAATTTCTTCAATTGGCCACGATGAGTCCTATGGCTTTATTTGCAGAACCTGTAAAATACATTACAGACTTGTTTGACAATAATTCGGATGTCAATGTCATCTATTACAAGAAAGGAGATGCAGCTTATGAAGAACTGAGAAAAGGATTTAATAAAAGAATCAATAAGTTTCCTGCCATCATTGCATTTTGTAAAAATGTTCTTGGTGTATCGGAAGCCATTAAACTGGCCGTTAAAAATAATTTACCAGTAGCAGTAAAAAGTGGCGGTCATTGTATGGAAGGATTCTCCTGTAATAACAATGGCATGGTGATTAATTTATCAGCAATAAATAAAGTTGAATGGCTTGATGCCAATACTATTCGCGTAGGTCCCGCATGTAAACTTGCAGAATTATACAACGAAATACTTCCTAAAAACAAAATCATTCCAGGTGGCTCTTGTGCAGGAGTTGGAATAGGAGGGCTCACACTTGGTGGAGGCTATGGCTTACTGGCTAGAAAATTTGGTCTGACTTGTGATAGCTTGCAAGCTGTAACTATGGTTGATGGCAAAGGCAATATTGTTGACTCAAATTTTGATAAAGAATTGTTATGGGCTTGTAAAGGAGGCAACAATGGAAATTTCGGTGTGGTTACTTCTATGACATTTAAAGTTCATGATGCGCCAGCAACTATGCAGAGTTTCAAATTCAGGTCTTACAATGTAAATACTGCTCGTGCAAAAAATATTGCAAACAAATGGTTTGAGGTTAGCAAAAATTTACCGGATTCCTGTTTCAGCGCATTTGTGCTCAATCACAAAACACTTTACATTCTTATCACTAACGCTGGTAAACACACGCCAGCTTTGCAACAAGTTATTGATGAATTAAAATCTGTCAGTGATAAAAATACCAACAGCATCAAACAGCCTTTAGCGACAGCTTTAAAAAATTATTACGGAAGAAAAGATCCACTGTATTTTAAAAACGCTTCAGCCGGTTTGTATAAAAGCTATTCAGAAATTGCAGGCTGTATTGAAAAGGCATTTGATCTTGTAATCGCAACACCTGGAATGATTTATCAGGTAAACACATTAGGCGGAAAAATTCTAAACAAAGATTTTGAAACCGCTTCTGCATTTCCACATCGGGATTGTCTTTACTTCTCCGAACTACAAACCTATTGGGAACAGCCATCACAGGAGAAAAGATTGTTACAGCAATTTCAACAAGTTCAAGAAGTGTTTATTAAACATGGCATTACAGCGCAATACAGGAATTATCCGGATATTAATTTCACTAACTGGAAAGAATACTATTATTCAAAAAATTATGCAAGACTACAAAAGCTGAAACAAAAATTTGATTCGGGTAACCTATTCCGTTATGAGCAGAGTTTGGTCTGATGTAGTTTTTTTTCTTCTTATGTTTTAAAAGTAATAAAATAAACTTCTAGAATCTCTAAGTATTTATTAGAATTTGATTGATACAGCTAAGAGGTCAGTGGATAATGACAATTTGATTTGCAATTTATACCGATTATAATTACTTTTTAGTTCTATTTTTTCTGGTATAATGCCGATATGACAGCTGTTTGGGACAATTTCATTGGACCATTACAGATGTCTAATCGGTAT
>CANHLV010000208.1 GCA_947461495.1 Chitinophagaceae bacterium | reverse complement strand
GATTTCATTTGCTAATTAATCAGCCATGCTACGACCATTTCTTTCACGGCTGTAACTGATCATCCATATGATGCTCAATGAAATTTTACTGTCTGGTCTCACTTCAGAAGGAATCTGGAAAGTAGCACCACCAATACGACGGCTACGAACCTCAACACCAGGAGTGATGTTTGTCAATGCTCTTTTCCAAACTTCATAACCATCTTCGCCAGTGATTTTAGCAACTTTATCAAGAGAATCATAAAAAATGATGAATGCACCACTTTTTTTACCTTCCCACATAAGGTTGTTTACAAATCTTGTAACCAGCTTGTCATTGAATTTTGGATCTGGTGCTAATGGAATCTTTTTCGGTTGTGACTTACGCATTGTTATTAATTTTAGTCAGACGACTTAATTGATGTTATTTTTTAAATTATTTTTTCGCTTTTTTAGTACCGTATTTACTGCGGCTTTGTTTACGATCTTTCACACCCGCAGTATCCAAGCTACCACGAACGATATGATAACGTACACCTGGAAGATCCTTAACCCTTCCACCACGGATTAACACGATTGAGTGCTCTTGCAAATTGTGGCCTTCACCTGGAATATAGGCAATAACCTCAATCTTGTTTGTTAAACGAACTTTCGCCACTTTACGCAAAGCCGAGTTAGGCTTTTTAGGAGTTGTTGTGTACACTCTGGTACAAACACCTCTACGTTGTGGGCAACTATCCAAAGCTCTTGATTTGCTTTTGGTTTTGATGATTTCTCTTCCTTTTCTTACTAACTGTTGAATTGTAGGCATTTATTAACCTTTTAAATTTTGGACGGCAAAGGTAACCATATTCATTTAAAAACGAAAAAAATATGTATGAAAAATCTTTTTTTTTTCAACATTTCATAAAAAAACCGCAAATCGATGCGGTTTTTTTGATTTTTTTCTTGTTTCTTTTTACACTTTCATCATCCAGCAATGTCTGTCATCTGCAATTCCATACCTGATAGCATTCAGTCGATCCTTTACTTCGGGTGCTGTTTTCCAATTAGTTACATCAAATTCCATGACATACTCTTTGTATCGCAACTCTTTTATGTAAGAAATGGTAGCTGCAGTTCCTGTCCCAAAAACCTCTCTAAGTGAACCTGACTTGTGAGCCAAAATAATTTCTTCAATATCTAGAGGTCTTTCCTCAACATGAAGGTCCATTTCCTTCAAAGTTTGAATTACACTGTCTCTTGTTACACCTGAAAGAATGGTTCCTGTAGATAAATCAGGAGTGATGGCCTTGTTTCCTATGATAAAAAAAACATTCATGGTTCCGCATTCCTGGACGTATCTATGTTCAAAAGCATCCGTCCATAGTACTTGGTCGTAACCTTTTCTTTTGGCTTCTGCTGTGGCATGCATGGCGGCACCATAATTACCTGCGGCTTTGGCATAACCTACTCCACCAGGCACGGCTCTTACATATTGTTCTTCAACATAAATACGCATGGGAGTATTATAATAAGGACCTGTTGGACTTAATATGATCATGAACTTGTAATTTTCGCTAGGCCTAACTCCAATCATTTCATCACTACTAAACATGAATGGTCTGATGTACAACGAATGATCTTTAAAACTAGGAATCCACTCTCGATCGAGATTGATCAACATCTTCATACCCTCAATAAAAATATCTTCAGGTACAGTAGGCATTTGCATTCTTTCTGCTGAAATATTAAATCTTCTAAAATTATCGTGAGGTCTGAAAATCAAAGCTTCTCCTTCAGGACTTTTATATGCTTTGATACCTTCGAAAATTGCCTGGCCATAATGAATGGCAGCCAAAGCAGGTGAAAGTGAAAGTGGCTGAAAGGGTTTTATTTCAACGTTTTTCCATTCGCCATTTTCATAATCAACTTCGAGCATGTGGTCTGTAAAATATTTTCCAAAAGGAATATTTTCCAAACTTTGTTCGTTGAGTTTGCTCTTTTCTGATTTTATTATTTTAAAATCGGCTGCTGCAATCATAATCATTAATTTTACTACAAAGAAACAAAAAAAATACGCCGTTAAAGACCGAAATTATGAGTTTAGACAAATTTCAAATCTCTGTTGGTTTGACAACAGAATTATACAAAGATTCTTTAGTAGCTTTAGATACACCGCAAATAAAAAGCAATTCTTTAAAGCCTCAAAACCTTAATTTTCTTGGTAAGAACCAAAAGCAAATACTTATTGTTGTAAATGACAATGAAGCCATTCATCTTAATGATGCCGATACCACGCTTTTAACAGGAATACTAAATGCCTGTAAATTAAATTTTAATGATGTTGCATTGCTAAATATTGCTCAACATAATGAAATGATTTTATCAGCTTTGGAAGATAATTTTAATCCTACAGTAATGATTGCTTTCGGTATAAATTTAAAATCAATCGCTATAGACAATGAATACGATTATTATGTAATAAACAAATTAAAAACAATGACTTTTTTAAATGCATCATCATTAACCCAAATAGGTAAAAATGTAGAAGAGAAAAAACAATTATGGAATTGCCTAAAATCAATTTTTTCAATTTAACATCCACCATGTCAACTTTAATTTTCGCCACCAACAACAATAATAAAATACTAGAAATCAGAAGCATCTTAAACGATGATATGCAAATCATTGGACTTCGTGAAGCAGGCATTATTACTGATATACCTGAACCGCACCCTACATTGGAAGAAAATGCAAGAGAAAAATCCAATTTCATTTTCAAATTGACAAAATCAGATTGTTTTAGTGAAGACACTGGATTGGAAGTAATGGCGCTAAATGGAGAACCCGGAGTTAAAAGCGCAAGATATGCGGGTGATGATAGTGACAACGAAAAAAATATCGAAAAGCTACTACAAAAAATGACTTTAGTAAATGACAGAACTGCTCAATTCAGAACCGTCATTTCACTTATTGTTAATGGAGAAGAAATCCAATTTGAAGGCATTTGCAAAGGCACCATTACTGAAATACAAAGAGGCAACAAAGGATTTGGCTACGATTCAATTTTTATCCCTGAAGGCAGCAACAAAACCTTTGCAGAAATGGAAATGTCAGAAAAAAATAAATTCAGCCACAGAAAAAAAGCTACTTCTAAATTGATTGATTATTTAAACAACTATTATGGCAAGAATCAAAATTGAATTCCCTGAAAAAATTCTTGAAAGTCTATGCATTCCCGTTAGAATTACAGATGTTAATTATGGCAATCATATAGGGAATGATGCGTTGGTAAGTATCATCCATGAAGCAAGAGTGCAATGGCTGAATAAATTGGGATATACGGAAATGAATATCGAAGGGGTTTCTATCATCATGAGCGACCTTGCAGTTTGTTATCTGAGTGAATCTTTTTATGGAGATAACCTTCAAATCAGTATTGCTATTGGCGAATTCAGCAGTGCTGGCTTTGAGCTTTTTTATTTGATAGAAACGATTCGAGAAGAAAAAAAAATCACCATTGCAAAAGCAAAAACAGGAATTGTATTTTATGATTACAAAGTCAGAAAAATTGCAGCAATTCCTGAAGATTTCAAAATAAAAATCAATTGATAATTCCTTGCCAGTATTGCCAATTGGCCTCTGCTTGAATCAGAAACATTTCATGACCATTTTTTACCATTGCCCCATTTTCTTTGCCTTTCTTCATGAACAAGGTTTCCTCAGGCTTGTAAATCAAATCATATAAAAGATGTCGATTCGTGATGTATTGATAAGGAATATCAGGACAACCTTCTTCATCCGGAGTCATCCCAGCTGGTGTTGCGTTTATGATCAAGGAAAACTCAATCATCAACTCCTGGTCTATCTGCTCAT
>CANHLV010000207.1 GCA_947461495.1 Chitinophagaceae bacterium | reverse complement strand
TGGAATCGTAGAACCTCCGGGTGTTCCAACTACAATAACCGGCTTGTTTTCTTTTAGTACAATAGTTGGTGTCATGCTGCTGAGCATTTTTTTTCGTGGGGCGATCGCATTCGCTTCATTGCCGGTAACGCCATACAAATTAGGCACTCCCGGTTTGATACTGAAATCATCCATCTCATTATTCAAAATGAATCCAGCTTTGGCAACTACCGTTTTGGAACCATAACTGTCATTCAACGTTGTTGTAATCGCGACCGCATTACCTTCATCATCAATAATGCTAATATGGGTTGTTTCCTCACTTTCGTGAATGACGCCGGCTTTAGTGTCATTGCTATTGCCAGCTTTTCCGGGCTGATAATCGTTGATTCTTTTTTGTAAATAGGCATCGCTGGTTAAAGTTTGAACAGGAACTTTTACAAAATCAGGATCGCCCAAATAATTCGCGCGGTCGGCATATGCTCTTCGTTTTGCTTCTATGATCAATTGAATGCATTCAGGCGTTTGAAAACCCATTGAACTCATATTTTTAAAGGCCGTCATTTTTAGCAGTTGTTTCAAAATGATACCGCCGCTGCTGGGCAATGGCATGGTCACGATGTGATTGTTTTTATAATCAAACTCCATCGGTGTTCTTGACTTGGCCTCATAATTTTTTAAATCTTCCAAACTGATAATGCCTTTTCCTTTTTTCATTTCATCAACAATATATTGAGCCGTTGGGCCTTCATAAAAACCTGTCAAGCCATTTTGCTGAATTCTTTTGAGTGTATTGGCGAGCTCTGTCTGAATCAATACATCTCCGGCTTTCCATAAATCGTCTTTTACAAATGCAACAGGGTTGAAGTTGTTTTTGAGAAAATCATTTTTTAATTCATTCAAATCATCAGCTTGTGCTGCGGTTATCTTAAATCCAATTTCCGCATATTCGATAGCCGGAGCCATTAATGTTTGTAAAGGCAAGCGTGCATATTTCAACATTTTGAATATTCCTGAAACCGTTCCTGGCACTCCGCAAGCAAGATGTCCGTCTTGCGACAAACCAGGAATCGGATTGGAAGCGCTATCTAAATACATGTCTTTGAAAGCTTTTTCCGGAGCCACTTCCCTAAAATCCAGACAAAGATTTTTGCCGTCTTTTGTATGTGCAATCATGAAACCGCCGCCTCCTAAATTACCTGCATTGGGATATACCACCGCCAATACCAATTGAGTAGTGATCGCGGCGTCAAAAGCATTACCACCTTTTTTTAGCATCTCCAATCCAGATTTACTTGCCAATGGATGAGCCGTAACAACCGCAGCATGACTAACCATTATTTTTTTAGAAATATCAGGCTTGTAGTCAGTTTGTTGAGCTTGAGCATGAGTTGAAAAGAATGTTAGAATACCCGGAATTAATAATTGCAGCAGTTGTTTATTTATATGCATAATCAGTTTTTTATTTGTGTTGTCTGGCTTAATTCAACTTTTTTTGCCACCAAGTCGCAAAGGCACAAAGAGATACAAAGCTTTTTATCCAATTTTCCGCATCTAGTCTATCCAGCTTATCCAGTTTATCTAGCTATATCTAGCCTATCTAGCTATATCTAGCCTATCTAGCTCTATCTAGCCTATCTAGCTCTATCCAGCTTATCCAGCTCTATCCACCTCAAAACAATTTTTCCAAAAGTACCCATAGTTTTAATAAATTTACCGCCTTAAATAAAAAAGTATGAAGTCAATTTTCACCGCCTTTCTTTGTTTTATTACAATGTCATTATGTGCCCAACAATTACAATCTCCCGATGCGTTTTTGGGATATGGTTTGGGCACAAAATATACCGTTCACTATAAAATGGTAAATTATTTCAAAATGGCTGCGGCTGCCATGCCTGATAAAATGCAATTGAAAACCTATGGCACCACCAATGAAGGAAGAGAGTTGTTGATGGCGGTGATTTCTGCTCCAGAAAATATGAATCGCATTGAAGAGATCAGAAAAAACAATTTGAGAAACGCAGGTGTACTTTCAGACAAACCTGGTGATCCTTCTATGCCAACCATTGTTTGGTTAAGTTATAATGTTCATGGAAATGAAACGAGCTCTACCGAAACAGCGATGAAAGTCTTATTTGAACTCTTGTCAGGAAAAAACAACGAAGCCAATAACTGGTTGAAAAATACAGTAGTCATCATTGATCCTTGTTTGAATCCTGATGGTCGCGATCGTTATGTAAACTGGTACAATCAAATCGCCGGTAAAAATCCTGATGTGGATTTGATATCAAGAGAACACCAAGAACCATGGCCTGATGGCAGAAGCAATCATTATAATTTCGATTTAAATCGCGATTGGGCTTGGCAAACACAGGTGGAAAGTCGCTCTCGTATTAAAGTTTACAACGAATGGTTGCCTCAAGTGCATTGCGATTTTCATGAGCAGAATTATGCTGACAACTATTATTTCGCTCCGGCAGTAGAACCTTACCATGAAGTGATTACACCATGGCAAAGAAACTTCCAAGTTAGCATTGGAAAAAATCACGCAAAATATTTTGATAAAAATGGATGGTTGTATTTCACCAAAGAAGTGTTCGATTTGTTCTATCCTTCTTACGGAGATACCTACCCAGTTTACAATGGTTCAATCGGCATGACTTACGAGCAAGCCGGAAACTCAAGCGGCGGTTTGGATGTGAAAATCAACAAAGACGATACGTTGAAACTTACCGACAGAATTGCCCATCATTTCACCACCAGCATGAGCACGATTGAAATTTCATCTGCCAATGCCATGAAATTGAATCAAGAGTTTAAGAAATATTTTGAAGAGGTAAAAACCAATGGTAGTGGTAATTACAAAACATACATCATAAACACTTCTAACAAAAACAGAACTGCTTCGTTGGTTGAATTACTAATGAAAAATAATATTGAATACAGTTATACCAAACCTGGAACTGCAGTTAAAGGCTTTAGGTATAACACAGGCAAAGAAGAATCTTACTCAACAACTAGTTCTGATCTATTGATTTCTACTATGCAATCAAAAGGGAATTTAGTAAGAGTATTATTCGAGCCACAATCAAAGTTAGCTGATTCAGTTACCTATGATATTACAGCTTGGTCATTGCCTTATGCTTATGGATTAGATGCTTATGCTGTTAAAGAAAAAGTAGTTGGACAACCTGCATTAGTTATTGGATTTAATATAATTCCTGATAATAATGACTACGCTTACATTATTGAATATAACTCATTTAAAGACGGTCAATTACTTGCAGGCTTATTGAAAAATGGCATCAAACTAAGATCTGCACAAAAGAACTTTTCTTTCAACGGGAAAAATTACAACAAAGGTTCGTTGATTGTAATTAGAAAAGGAAACGAAAATAAAATCGGTAACATGTTGAAATGGGTGGGTCAATCGGGGTCAACAGTAACTCCTGTTAGTTCTGGCTTCATGGATGCAGGTGTGGATTTTGGTTCTGATAAAAATCGTTTATTAAATGCGCCAAGAGTAGCTATGTTAACAGGCGAAGATGTTTCGTCTACGGCTGCCGGTGAGGTATGGCATTTGTTTGATCAAGAATTGGATTATCCTATTCATTTGATCAACGCCAATTCATTAGCCAGTCAGAGTTTAAAAGATATTGATGTAATCATCATGCCTGATGGATATTATAAAATTCTTGCAGAAAAAGAAAGTAATTTAAAAAATTGGGTGAAAGAAGGGGGTAAGTTGATTGCCATAGAAAATGCAGTAAGTCAAATGGCAAGTGGCGAATGGGGCATCAAATCGAAAAAAGAAAATGAAGAATCTAAAGATGCCTCTTATACGGATATCAAGCGTTA
>CANHLV010000206.1 GCA_947461495.1 Chitinophagaceae bacterium | reverse complement strand
TCTTTAGCTGGTTACTATCAATTAGATGAAACACAAGCTATTTCTGCTTCATTAAGATATTTCAGTTTAGGAACGATTCAATTTACTGATGCTTCAGGTAACAATCTGCAACAATTCCGTCCACGTGAACTTGCTTTCGATGCGGGATACTCAAGAAAATTATCTAGCAAAATGGGATTGGGTGTAGCTTTACGCTATATCAGTTCTGATTTGGCAGGTAACACAGCAATACCTGGAGTTTCTTATAAAAAAGGAAGTGCGGTTGCTGGTGATATCCATTGGTATTACAAAGGAACTAACGCAGAAGGAAATGGTTTCGACTACGGAGCTACTTTATCTAATTTAGGTTCTAAAATCGCTTACACAAGTGATGCTAATCAAAAAGATTATATTCCTGCCAACTTAGGTTTGGGTATGGCTTATAACAAAAAATTTGATGAGGATAACAAAATTACTTTTGCCTTAGACATCAACAAATTAATGGTGCCAACACCTCCAAGTACATTTGATTCTGCTTCTTTAGTAGAATATCGTTCAAAAGGTGTTGTATCAAGTTGGTTTAGTTCTTTCGGTGATGCCGGAAAAGACGAATTGAAAGAAGCCACACTTGCTATCGGTTCTGAATATTGGTACAAAGATCAATTTGCTTTCAGAGCAGGTTATTTCTACGAAAATAAAATCAAAGGAGATCGTCGTTATTTTACTATGGGCGCTGGCTTAAAGTATAATATGATGGGATTAAACTTCTCATACTTGTTACCAACAGGTTCTGGAGTAAATCGTAATCCTTTGTCAAACACTTTGCGTTTCAGCTTAGTGTACACTATGGATTCAAAAAAATAATTTCTGATAACATTTGTAAAAAGCGTTTCTGTAAAAGGAAACGCTTTTTTATTTTTGCAAAACTCAATTGTTTAAAAGGTTTCAAAGGTTCAAAATGTTCAAAAGGTTGGCTCATCGGTTTAATCATTAGCTAACTAATTAGAATAACCTCTTAAACCTTTTGAACTTTTTAAACCTTTTGAACCTTTATTATCATGTCATACCGTATCGGCTCCGGCGTAGATTTTCATCAGTTAGCAGCAGGCAGAGACCTTTGGATTGGTGGTGTAAAAATTCCACATCATAAAGGATCTTTAGGACATAGTGATGCAGATGTATTGTTACATGCTATTTGTGATGCGATGCTTGGTGCTTTGGCTTTGGGAGATATCGGAAAACATTTCCCTGACACCAGCGGTGAATTCAAAAACATCGACAGCAAAATACTGTTGCAACGCAGTTTTGATTTGATTACAACAAAAGGATATAAGGTTGTAAATATCGACAGTACGCTATGCTTAGAAGCGCCTAGAATTGCACCTCATGTTGAAGCCATGCGTACAGCCATTGCTGGGATTTTATCCATATCTATTGATGATGTTTCTATCAAAGCAACGACCACAGAAAAAATGGGATTTGTTGGAAGAGAAGAAGGATTGGTGGCTTATGCAACGGTATTACTGCAAAGACAATTTGATAATTAGTCAATTTGAAAATGAGACGATGAGGCAATTTGTATATGAATAAATTAATCTTTAATAAAAGGGGCAACATTACCAAATTATCAAATTATCGAATTATCAAATCGAATTACCAAATCACCAAATTAATAGACCGTGTCTTCAATAGCAATCAAAATCATCAATCAATCATCAAACCCATTACCAGAGTACACCACATCGGGTTCTTCAGGTATGGATATTAGAGCTTCATTGACTGAAACTATTTTTCTCGAACCACTAGAAAGAAAATTGATACCAACAGGATTGTTCACTGAAATTCCTGAAGGTTATGAAATACAAATCAGACCGAGAAGCGGATTGGCCTTTAAACAAGGCATCACTTGCTTAAATACACCCGGAACAATTGATAGCGATTATAGAGGTGAAATAAAAGTATTATTAATAAACCTGAGCAACGAAAAACAAGCCATTCAACATGGAGACAGAATTGCACAAATCGTAGTGGCACATGTTGAAAAAGCAACACTTATTCCAGTTGAAATTATTGATGAAACAGAAAGGGGAGAAGGTGGATTTGGGAGTACGGGGGTGAGGTAGGCTTGAGGTTTAAATCGTTCAAAACGTTTAAGGGTTTAAAAGGTTTATGCTGAAGGGCTATATTAGTTTCAATAAATTCACATTCTCAGCAATATCTCCTGCAAGGGACGTTGGGTGATGGAAGGGCTGGATAAGCTGGATAAGCTGGATAAGCTGGATGCCGACGAAGGTCTTTTGACCGAGTCACATAGGATTGCTGGATACTGGATAAAGCTGGATAAGTTGGATTCTTGATAATAGACGTTTCAAACTTTCAAAACGTTTACAAGCTTAATGGTTCAAATGTTCTAACTGAATTAAAAAAAACTTTTGAACATATTGAACTTCTTAAACCTTTTAAACATCTTAATTGGATGCCGACGAAGGTCTTTTGACCGAGTCACACAGGATTGCTGGATTCTTGATACTGGATGTTTCAAACTTTCAAAACGTTTACAAGCTTAAAGGTTTAATTGTTCTAACTGAATTTAAAAAACCTTTTGAACTTTTTGAACCTTTTAAACTTCTTAAACAATTTTAAAAATTCAATGAAAAAAACAACCATACTCATTTTCATACTGGCAGCACTAGTTTTCACTAGCTGCCGTTCTACTAAAAAAATAAATAAAGCTATAGAGCCGAAAGAGCTGGTACCTGTTTTAGTAAATAAAGATGCTGAAGATTCCATTAATAAAGTAAGGCAAGTTCTTACTGATTTCAAATCTCAAAAAATTGAATTCACCACTTTCAGTGCTAAAATAAAAGTTGAGTCTACTGGCGCCAATGGTAAAAATCCTGATATTTCTGCAGTTGTAAAAATCATCAAGGATTCTGCTATTTGGATGTCATTATCAGCTACCTTTTTAAATGTCGAAGTATATAGGGTGCTTATTAAAAAAGATAGTGTAATTCTTATAAATAAACAGGAAAAAGAAGTGCAGTTCAGATCACTTGACTATTTACAAGAAGTTACCCAAATCCCATTTGACTTTAAAACTTTACAGGACTTGATTATAGGCAATCCTGTATTTATTGGGGATAGTGTTATTTCATTTAGAAAAATAAACAATACAATTTTACTATCTACTTTAGATCAGTATTTTAAAAATTTAATTACCATTTCAAGTGATAATAAAATAATGCTACACAGTAAAATGGATGACGTTGATTTAAGCAGAAGCAGAACCGCAGATATTACATATGATGGCTATGAAAATACAGTAGGATTTAATTTTTCTACCAACCGCGAAATATCAGTATCAGAAAAAAACAAATTGGATGTAAAACTGAATTACAAACAATATGAGTTTAATAAAGAAGTTTCTATTTCATTTAATGTTCCTAAAAATTATAAGCTCAAATAAATGTTAATTACAGTATAGCGCTAATTTATTTGCCAAGCCTTTGTATTTTTGCATACCCCTAAATTCTATACATGAAAAAACTCATTTTTCCTATCCTGGCTTTTATAACCATGAGCATAAATGTTTATGCACAACCTAAGTCGAGGGAAGAACTTGAGAAACAGCGGCAACAGCTCAAACAGGAAATCGAGGAGACAGAAAGACTGCTTAACAGCAATAAAGCCCAAACCAAGGAAAGCTTATTTCAATATAATCTTATTTCTAAAAAAGTAAATCTACAAGACAGAGTTATTGATAATATCAACCGTGATCTGAATGTACTTGATAATAACATGTATTTGATTTCTAAAGATGTAAGACGATATGATTTATTGTTGGATACCTTGAAGCAGGAATATGCTAAAAGCATGATATATGCT
>CANHLV010000205.1 GCA_947461495.1 Chitinophagaceae bacterium | reverse complement strand
GCTTTTGATGCCATTGAAACTCCATTTGGTAAAGTAGATAAAATTGTAGGTGGTTCAGCTACTTATGTTGCCTACGCAGCCAGTAATTTTGTAAACGATGTAAAACAAATTTCTATCATCGGTTACGATTTCCCTACTGAAGAATTGGAAGAACTGAAAAGTCGTGGTGTAAAAGTAGACGGCGTAGAGATGATTACCGATAAAAAATCTTTCTTTTGGAGTGGCAAGTATCACACAGATATGAATACTCGTGATACTTTAGTTACTGATTTAAATGCATTGGCAGATTTCAATCCAATAGTTCCTGAAAGTTATCAGGGTGCTGAGTTTTTAATGTTGGGAAATTTGATGCCTAAATTACAAATGAGTGTTATCAATCAGTTGAAAGTAAGACCAAAACTGATTGTAATGGATACCATGAACTTCTGGATGGATATCGCTTTGGATGATTTGAAAGAAGTGTTGACCAAAGTAGATGTGCTTTTGGTAAATGATGGCGAAGCTCGTCAGTTGAGCAATGAGGTTTCATTGGTGAAAGCGGCTAAGAAAATAATGACAATGGGACCCAAATTCCTCATCATCAAGAAAGGTGAACATGGCGCGTTGTTGTTCCATGAAAATCATGTATTCTATGCACCTGCTTTGCCTTTGGAAGAAGTATTTGACCCAACCGGAGCTGGTGATACATTTGCAGGTGGTTTTATCGGACATCTTGCTAAAACTAAAGATATCAGTTTCGAAAATATGAAAACAGCCATCATTGTAGGAAGTGCGATGGCTAGTTATTGCGTTGAAAAATTCGGTCCTGAAAGATTGAAAGAAGTAAATAAAGAAGACATACAGTCACGCATAGACGAATTTGTTCAATTGGTAAGTTTCGATATCGACCTCGTTTAAATTATTTTAATGGATCTTATTATACTATTTTTTCTTTGCCGAAAAATCGGAAAAATATCTCGTGAAAAGGGTTTAAGAGCTTTGAAGTGGCAATTATTTACTATTTTATCATGGTTTATTTTTGCAGCTATAGGAATGAATATTGCAATGGGGTGGTTGGGTTATCGTGAAATCAAAACAGTAGAAGAAGCGTTTGCTTTTGTAACAAAAAACCCAGGCGCTTCAATGTTTAGTTTATTTTGTGGATTCGGCGGCTATTTACTGGTGAGATATATTCTTGAGAAGAAGGAAAGCCCCCTTTAATTCCACAAATGGGAATTGATAATGTTTCCACGGGGCTAATCGCTGCTTACTTATTTTTACTTTCTTATTATTTATAGTGCTAAGAATCGTTTTCACGCAAGGCTTTCAAAGAGGCAAAATGGCGAAGATTATGTATACTACAATGTTCCATAGGCATATCTTGTCTTTAGCCCGAAATCATATTTTATTAATCGTTCCATAGGAACAAATTGTGAAATATTGTCGCCACGAATGCACGAATTTGATTTATAACGGAGGAATAATGCAGATTAGGGGAGAATATTATCATAAAAGGTCGCTGCAAATTTCGAGTGTCTAAATCGATGTGAAATTCAACAGAATTTTTTGCTTTTTTTCATAACTATTAAGCATTTTACCATTTAAGTGGTGTGCTTGTTGAACTGATGAAAAACAATTTCAACATTAAATCTTTTTCATAGAATTTCCCTTCTCTATTGGAAACGGTTTGGTGGTGAGGTTTTGTCTTAAGCTTTTTCAGCATCTTATCACTTTTTGTACTTTTCACTTTTGAATTTCTACCTTTACACCATGTGCTTTCATTTCTCCCTCACACAACAAATGGCTAAGATAGAAGCCGCATTTCAGGTAAACTGGGATGGCGAGGAGTGGCAGCCTGTATATCACGCCGATGGATTTACATTTCTGAAAATGCCAGTAATCACACAGGAGAATCCACGTAATATCCAACTGTTCAATTGGGGGTTGATTCCGTCATGGGTAAAAACAAAAATTGATGCGGATAAATTGAAGGCGCAAACATTAAATGCTCGTTCCGAAACTGTTTTTGAAAAACCTTCTTTTCGATCTTCAATCAAACATCAACGCTGTCTTGTACCTGCTGATGGTTTTTTTGAATGGATGGATGTATCAGGAAAAAAAATCCCTCATTACATTTTCATGAAGGAAAAAAAAATATTTTGTTTTGCAGGCATTTATTCAGACTGGGCAGACAAAGAAACCGGAGAGCTAATGCAGACATTTTCTATTCTTACTACCTCGGCCAATCCTATGATGGAAAAGATTCACAATCTCAAACATCGTATGCCTGTAATAGTCGATCCATCGGAATATCAAAGCTGGTTGCAGAAAGACACCACAACAGAAAAGATAATTTCTTTTTTTCATCCTTATCCCGAGGAAAATATGGATTATTACCCCATCAGCAAACGTATAACTTCAAGAACAGAGGATAGCAATGTGCCGGAGACGATAACGCCTCACCCCCAACCCCTCTCCAATAGAGAGGGGAGTTGACACCCTGAGTTCCATAAAGATTGAATTTGATTTGATGAGAGGACCTTTCAAATGCATGAATCTTTTCGAAAATACAGTCAATACAATCTTTTCGAATGTTAGAATAGTCTTTCAGAAATTAATTCTCTTAGCTCCCCTCTCTATTGGAGAGGGGTTGGGGCTTTACTTCCCCCTTTGGGGGATCGAGGGGGCTGCTACGTAATCCTACTTATCCAATCGCATACGAAATACGTGACTTTCAAACTTGCCTTGACAAATACTATGATTCCTATCAGCAAGCGTGTATGTTTGTATCAGTTATCCGATATCCATGATGCTAACTAATTATCCTATGAAATCTAGCAATTATCCAATCCAATGAAAAGACCAATGGCTTCAATATCCTAAAAACTAAAGCAAACGCCTTAAAAAATTATCGAAGCCATATCAAAAACCCCGGGATCTCTCGGGGTTTTTTTATTGTCCGCAGCGGATGTTTAAAAGGTTCAAAAAGTTTAATAGGTCAGATTATGCGGCATGAACCGCTTTAGCGTATCTAACATTCCCAACAGATTTTTCGAAAAACAATTTGATTGTACTTTGGTGATTGTCACCTCCTCTATCTTTTGGAGAGGGGTTGGAGGGTGAGGCGCCTAAAAAAATTTGCCGGAGAAATATATTACCCTAAATTTACTAAAATATTTAGTAAATTTAAATCGTATTAATATGGAACTCGAACAGTTTTTTTCGGCCGGATACCGCGGCAGCAAAGCGTTTAAGCAACTAGACGTGCCTAATGCAGATGCTACAGGTTTTGGCTCGCCAACTGATGATTATATGGATAGAGGCATTGATTTGAACGAGCAATTGGTGCGCAACAAACCGGCAACTTTTTTTATGAAAGTACAGGGCAGCAGCATGATTAACGCCTGCATTCATCACGGTGATATTGTCATTGTCGACAGAAGTGTAAAACCTGAAAGCGGTAAAATCATCATCGCAGTCATCGACGGTGAGATGCTCATCAGAAGATTTGAAAAAACAATGAACAAAATCCGTCTCATTCCAGAAACGCCAAAATTGTCTCCAATGGAAATCAATCACGAAAGTGATTTCAGTATCTGGGGCGTTGTGACGTATGTGATAAAAAATGTGTGATTTGCCACAAAGGCACCAAGTCACAAAGGACACCAAGTTTAAATATCACGAAGATTCTTTGTGCTTTAGTCGCAAACAATAAAACATAAACAACTTCCCCCTTGGGGGACTGAGGGGGCTCCAACAAACCTTTTCCATGAAAGCAATAGTCGACTGTAATAGTTTTTATGCCTCTTGTGAAAGATTATTCAAACCATCTTTACGCAATAAACCCGTGGTTGTTCTTAGTAATAACGACGGTTGTATTGTATCACGAACTGACGAAGCTAAGGCGCTGGGCATCCG
>CANHLV010000204.1 GCA_947461495.1 Chitinophagaceae bacterium | reverse complement strand
GAAAAAGGAGTCATCAACATGCGCAGTATCATGGATATGGGTATGGGGGTTTTGTGGATGGGCATGGGCGTATTTTTCATATTTATCAAAAAGTTCAACACGGATTTAGCAGCTCGTTACGACGATTCGGTGATGAAAGTATTTGGTGGCGTGTGTATCATCTACGGAATTTTCAGAGTCTATCGCGGATACAAAAAAAATTACCTGAAAGATTGATGAGCTACACTAAAAAAATATCCGTTTTCTTAATAGTAATTTCTACTTTTTTGGTGAGTTGCCATACCGGGTCCATTACAAAATCAAACTCAGATACACCCATTTCAGGTACAATATTTATTAGTGTAGATGAGTCTTTTCGGCCTGTAATAGAGCAAGAGATAAAAATGTATGAAGCTTCTTATCCCGAGGCCCACATTATCGCTAGTTACAAGTCGGAGGCAGATTGTTTTAAAGATTTTTTCAGAGATAGTTCAAATCGCTTGATTATTGTGGGCAGAGGCCTCAACAGAAAAGAGGAAAAATACATGATAGATTCTCTGGGATACAATCCAGGCTGTAATCCAGTGGCTTCTGATGCAGTAACCGTCATTGTAAATGCTAATTCTAACGACACATTATTTAGTTTGAATTCTTTACAACAATTATTATCCGGGAAATCATATGTTAACCATAAAACGGTTGTTTTTGATGGATTAAATGCCACCAGTACGGTCAGATTTATCAAAGATTCAATTTTAAAAGGTGCAGCATACGATACATCCGTTGTAAAAGCGGTAAAAAATAGTGCGGATGTTATTAGTTATGTAGGGGCTCATGAAAATGCAATCGGATTGGTTGGCATCAGCTGGATTGGGAATCCGGAAGACAGTGCTCAGGTTAAATTATTGAAAACAGTGAAAATCGGGTATGTAAAATGCGATATTTGCGAAGATGAACCTTTCGTAAAGCCCATGCAGGAATCTATGATTACCAGAAGATACCCTTTGGTTAGAAATGTTTATTACATTAACAAAGAAAATTACGAAGGTTTGGGAACAGGATTTACTTCATTTTTAAAATTTGAAAGGGGGCAGTTGATTTTTAAAAGGTCGTATTTAGGACCGGTTATGGATTTTGAAGTGAGGAACGTGCAGATTAACAGAACTTTACCTAAAAAATAATAATATCATTTACAGTTTCTTATCTATTTTTATAATTCGAAAAGGTTAAAATAAAATAACATGAACAAGGTTAAATTCGGGCTGCTGACATTGATTACTTTACTCACAAACTCAGTTTTTGCCCAAACTGTGGAGCAAGGGAAAATGTTTATATACTATGAACGTTATAAAAGTGCAAAAGCCACCTTTCAAAAGATGCTAACAACAGACCCCAATAATGAAGAAGCGGTTTACTATTTAGGTCTGGCTATGATAATGCCAGATGATGTTTCTTCAAAAGACATTGCAGATGCAAAAGCGTTGTATCAATCAAAGTTATCAATCTCAAACAGTCAGTTACTAATGGCTGGAATAGGACATGTAGAACTATTAGAAGGTAAAATTCAGGATGCCAGAAACCATTTTGAAGCCGCCATTTCCTTAAGTCAAGGTAAAAATATTGCAGTACTAAACGCTATTGGTTTTGCGAATGGTAATCCTGATTCTAAGAATGGAGATGCAAAGTATGCTATTGATAAATTGAAACAAGCTACTTTGATTAAAAAGTTCAACGATCCTGAGGTTTTGGTAAATCTTGGGGATGCATACCGTAAAAATGATGACGGTGGAAATGCGATTCAATCTTATCAGGCTGCTTTAACGTTGAATCCAAAATATGCACGTGCCAATTACAGAATTGGAAAATTATATCAAACCCAAGGAAAGGGTCAGGAAAGTATTTTCATCGAACATTTTGATAATGCCATCGCAAATGATCCCTTATATGCTCCGGTTTATGCAAATTTATTCAACTATTATTATGAATCCAATGTCTTAAAAGCTGCTGATTATTTTGAGAAATGGTTGGCTAATTCTGATGAAGATTATAAATCTTGTTATTACAGAGCCGCTTTGAAATATGCACAAGGCTATTTCTTGGATGCCATTTCTAAAGCTGATGAATGTATCTCTACTGCAGGTGGAAATCCTTATCCCAATTTATATGGGTTAAAGGCAAATGCATACAATAGATTAAAGGATTCTGTTAAAGCAATTGAAAATTATGCTGAGTATTTCAAACGACAGTCAGCAGAAAAAATAACTTCTGGTGATTATATAGAATATGCCAAAAATTTATTGAAGATTCCTGGAAATGAAGCACAGGCAGGATTGTTCGTTGATAAAGCATTGGCATTGGATTCAGTTGAGTCAAATAAAGTACAATACGTAAAAAGTATTGCACAAGCCTACGAAGCCAAAAAAAATTATAAAGACGCGGCAGATTGGTACAGAAAAATTATCAAAATCAAAAAAAATCCTGGTAAAGTAGACTTGTATAATACCGGATATAACTATTACAAAGCATCAGTTTACGACTCCGCAATTAATATTTTTAATGTGTATTCGCAAAAATTCCCTGATGATATTTTTGGCTTTTTTATGACTGGCAAAACGAGCTGGATTATAGATAGTACTTTGCAATTAGGAATGGCAAATGCTCCATTTGAAAGAACCATTCAAATAGGTTTGGCAGATACAGTAAAATACAAATCACAATTAATTACCAGCTACAGATATTTTGCTTCTTATGAGGCCAATATTAAAAAAGATAAGGTCAATGCAGTTTTATACCTCGACAAAATCTTATCACTTGATCCTGCAGATGCAGAAGCGGCTTCAAATAAAAGTATTTTATCAGCTGCACCCAAATCAGCAGCCCCAAAACCAAAACCTGCTGCTCAAAAGCCATAAGTTTTTTTGAAAAACCGCTAAACCTATTTTTTATAAACCCGATATGTAAAAATGTCGGGTTTTTTATTATTTCATGATTGTATATTAGAATAGCTGTCTTATTTTTGCATACCAAATTTCAAGTGTACAATATGCCCTTAAATATTTTCCTTACAGAAACCAGTAGCGCGGCAAATTACTTGCCCATAGTTATTCAGCTCGTTTTTGCATTAGGCTTGGTCTTCACTATTATCTGGGGCTCCGATAAATTGGGACCCAAAAGAAAAACTTCAGATAAACTTCAGAATTTTGAAAGTGGAATCGAAATCAAGGGTAATGCCCGTCAACCTATGGCCATCAAGTATTTTCTGGTGGCTATTTTGTTTGTGCTTTTCGATGTGGAAGTAATTTTCTTTTATCCTTACGCAGTAAACTTTCGTTCGCTGGGTTGGGATGGATTTATTGCAGTAATATTATTCGTAGCTTCTTTTCTTGCTGGTTTTATATACATTTTCAAGAAAGGCGCTTTGAAATGGGAGGATTAATTTGAAGATACTAGCAGTTGCAGGAATTTTGTAATTGCCATCTCCAAATCATCAAATTTTCAAATTGATTAATTAAAAAATATGTCTCGTCCGGTACAGTTCAATAATACAGTGAAATTTCAGGGAATCCCTGAAGGTTACATGGGTGAAGGTTTCATGGCTACCAACTTCGAAAAAGTGGTGAGCATGGCCCGTAAAAATTCCATCTGGCCTTTGCCTTTTGCTACAAGCTGTTGTGGTATTGAATTCATGGCTACTATGGCCAGTCATTACGACTTAGCGCGTTTTGGTTCTGAAAGAGTAGGTTTCTCTCCACGCCAGTGTGATTTATTGATGGTGATGGGTACCATTGCTAAAAAAATGGGACCTGTTTTAAAGCAAGTATATGTGCAAATGGCAGAACCACGTTGGGTTATAGCTGTAGGCGCCTGTGCTAGCAGTGGCGGTATTTTCGACACTTATTCTGTATTACAGGGTATTGATCAAATTATT
>CANHLV010000203.1 GCA_947461495.1 Chitinophagaceae bacterium | reverse complement strand
TTGCAGAATCCGAATTCAAAACCTTAATCCTTTTATAAATTTTAGATTTAATTACAGTATCCTCTAATTCATAAATTTTACCAGAAGTATCAGTTGTTTTTTTTGAGGAGTAGAATCTCCACCCGAAACTTTCGTCTTCCCCGAGTTTGTAACTACAAATTGGACTTGCTGTATCACTAAAAGTCCAATAATCTTGACATCGCATAGTTTTTAAGTCAAGAAACGAAAATTTGTAAACTTTCCAATAACCAAAATTTCTGCTTCCCTCTCCTTGATTCTCGATATAATTGTGATACATCTTTATTTCATAAACAACTGTACTATCTAAAAACCATATTCGACTATCTAGACTATCTGGAAATGGCAATGCGCTTTCGCTATCAACATTTAAAAAATAAGCATGTTGCCTTACAATACCTTGATTAACATACTTTGTAATTTGACATGAACAAAATAAAGAGGTAAATAAAATTGAAAATGTTATCAATAAGAACTTACAATTTACATTCATATTATAAAGTTTGTGTAGTATGACAATAATTGTAATTTGTTATTAATGCTGGGGTTTCCAGTTTGGTTTGGAAACGAAATTAATCCACTTACTGTAGCATAAGTTTAGGAACTTGATAATCTTTCCACGCAAATAAACGTAACCGGAAGCGATTTTTACTGATTGAAATTACATACTTTTATGGCATTATTAAAACAATTGTTTAATTTATTTACCTCAACCTAAACACATGAAATAGCCATAACGATTATCTCGATTCCAACCGGGAATGACGTGTCCCGAAATCTCGGTGATAATAAAGGCTATAACATGTGACCAAACTATTAAAACTATAATTAACACATGAAACAATTTCTTGTAATATTTACTGCCGCATTTTTTCTGCTTAGTTGCCAAAACCAGACTGGTTCTGATTGGCAAACTTTAACATTCATACAAGAGAAACCTATTTTGACAAATGTGAATTTAGGAGATACTGCTCATGGCCATGGTGATGGAATGGCTTTTGAAGCAGTTTTGAAAGATACTGCTGGGACAGAAGTTGGTGAAGTATTGGGTTGGATGACAACTGTAGATATCGAAGATGGCGACTCTGCAAATCCTGTCTACATTACAGATCGTATAGGAACGATGGTTCTTAAATTTGATGAAGAAAATAAAATTATCGCATCGGGTGGAACAAGTTATAAAAAGGGCGAGCAGGAAATGAATATTGAAATTCCTCAAAAAAGAGCCGTTGTTGGTGGTACAGGAAAATACAAAGGCATAAAAGGGGAGGTAACGACCAGCAGAAATAAGGACGGAATATATAAACATGTTTTAAGTGTGAAAATAGAAGACTAATCTATTAATAGCGAACTAGTCAGGGTGTTTTTTTGCAGAATGAAGAAGTGTATTTCCTATTGTTTGAGGCTTAAATGTAGTCCTATCTAGTTTTAAAAATCCATGTCCGAAATTAGCTTTTTTTGTTTTAAATATTCAAAATAATCAAATCAAATCAATCAAATCTATCACCAACCTGTTAGACAATTGTCTTCCTAAGCGTTCTTATAAACATCACAACCCGCGAATATTGTGGGTTGTGATGTTTACAAGAATTTAAATTGATTATTTAAAAATGTTGGTAAAAAACTTTTTCATTTCACTCCATGATGACGAGTCTCCAGCGGCATTGTAAGCAATTGGCAGGTTGAATTTCTTTCCCCATTCAGTTGCATCGGGGTTAGAAAAAGCATGTGTCGCGCCTTTATATGTTTTGAAAATGTAGAAAGCATGAATGGAATCCATTTCTCTTTTAAATGCGGTTACATCAGCTGCGGAAACAAATTTATCTTCCTCTCCGTGACAAACCAATATTTTAGCTTTAAGTAATTCTTTGTTAGCTTCAACACCTTTTAATCCTCCATGAAAACTGACAACTCCTTTGAGGTCTTCTCCCATCTTTGCAAAATTCAATACCATCGAACCGCCAAAACAATAACCAATAGCTGCTATTTGATTGGTATCGGCTTCAGTAAGCTTCTTGATTTCAGCGATTGCGGCATCAAATCTTTGTTTTGCAAAAACACTGTTTTGATAGAATGGTGTGGAATACTGATTGGCTTCTTCAACATTTGTGGCTATTTTCCCTTCTCCATATAAATCAACGGCCATGGCAACATACCCAAGTTTAGCTAATTGGATAGCCCTACTTTTGACATAATTATTAAGTCCCCACCATTCAGGAACTATCATCACTACTGGCCTTTTTTCACGAAAGCTCGTATCAACTGCAATAAAGCTTCTGTGGTTTGTATGCTCAATTGTATAGCTGCAATTGATTTCTTTCATTTGATTTGCAGTTGGATGTTGTTTGCCTAAATTGTTGTGGTTGTTACAATTTGTTGAAATTAAAAATGCTAGGGTCACAAAAAGCAATCGGATGTTCATTTTTTAGTTTTTTTGTAAATATAACCTATGTTTTTTTTATTAAAATCATACTTTCATCTTGGTCAATCAAATTGTTGTCATATTTCAGCTTTGTTTGATTTAAAATACTATTCTACTACAAGAAAAGATTTTTTATAATACAATTTTCCCTTAATTTAGCAACTCTAAAAAAAATAAACAATGAAAAAGATTTTTGGATTATTATTTATCGTTTCTGTTATTATCTTCAGCTGTAAAAAAGATACACCTGCACCTGCGGCTCCAGTTATCACTTACGGCGCATGGTCTGATTGTTCTAATGGTGTACAGACAAGAACCTACACTGTAAGTGGCGGAACTGCAACTGCTCCTTCTGATAGCTTACAAAGAGCTTGTGATTATTCTTCAATCACTTCAGGTTCTTGGAAAATGAGTGCTGATAGTGTGTACATTCAAGAATTCAACACTACATATGAAATTATTCAAGATACAAGCGTTTTTGGAGAGATTTATCCTCCATGTGTTCAGGATGATCTTTACACATTTCATACAGATGGTTCATATGATTATACCGATGCAGGTATGGTTTGTTCTCCTGATGGCACCGGAACAGGAACATGGGCTATATCTAACAACAGTTTAATCTGGGATAGTCAAACAACCTATCCTGGTGTTTTAAAATTCTTCAGCTCATCTAAAATGGTAACTTGGACATCATTCACAAGTGCAAGTGGGGGAACAACTTATCATTTAACTGAAAAAACTACTTATACCAAATTCTAATCCATCAAAAAAAGTATAGGAAATGCCGACTTAATCGTCGGCATTTTTATTTGGTATATTCAGTATTTGATAAAATGCATGCTAAAAACCATTAAATTTAAGATAGCTTTGCAGAACTACGATGAAAACAGGATTTGTAAATATTTTTGGGAAGCCTAATGCCGGCAAGAGCACTTTGCTTAATGCCATCATGGGAGAGAAAATGGCTATTGTTTCGCATAAGGTGCAAACCACCCGCCACAGGATAAAAGCTATTTTAAATGAAAAAGAGTATCAAATTATTTTTTCAGACACTCCTGGTATCATCGAACCCAAATATAAGTTGCACGAAAAAATGATGCAGGCTGTTAAAGGAAGTCTGGAAGATGCAGATCTGGCGCTGTTAATGGTGGATTCAAAAGAAAATCCTGAAGAATCAGATACCATTTTTCAAGCATTACATTTGAAAGTTCCAGCGATTATTGTATTGAACAAGGCAGATGCGGAGAAAAAGGAAATGTCGATAACTGAACTCAAAGCATTTTTCTCTCAGAAATCTTACTGTAAAGAAATTGTCGTATTGTCTGCGCTGCATAAAACCGGCATTAAAGAATTAATTACATCAATATTATCTTATTTACCCGAAGGGCAACCTTTTTTTGAAGGTGATGATTTGAGTGATTTGCCAACCAAGTTTTTTGTAAGTGAGTTGATTAGAGAAAAAATATTTGAACTATTTCAAGAAGAATTGCCTTACCATAGTGCAGTTTT
>CANHLV010000202.1 GCA_947461495.1 Chitinophagaceae bacterium | reverse complement strand
CCGCATCAAATCCATAACGACTCAATGAATATATTGTTTCAATGTGATGTTGTTGTATTAATGGATAATCACAACCTACGAGAATAAACGAATCATCAGGATTGTTTTTAAATGCGGTCAACAAGCCTGAAATTGGTCCATTGTTTTTAAATTCATCGTCATCAACTAAAGTAACGTAATCATTGCTGATTTTTTCTTGTTGAGATTCATTGCAAGAAATTAAAACGGGAATATTTAAATTGGTGAAGAGCGATGCAATGTATTTGTATTGTTCAATTTGGTGGTATTGTAGAAATGCCTTGTCAGTTCCCATTCTTGAACTTTTGCCTCCACAAAGTACAAGACCTTTAAGCGAAATTTCTTTTGCGCTAATTTCATTTTCATTCAAATCAGCAATGGTTATAACCTGAGCATCCTCTATTCCAAATTTTATCATCACTTCTTGTAGCAAACTGTCTCTCACGACCAATACCAAACGATAATTAGATTGTGCTTGACGAACTATTGCCAAATGATGAACCAAAGCACGAAAAAATCCTTTTTCATTTAATTCCAATTTACCAATTTCATCGATAATGATTTCTGAATGAGATTGAGGTTGAATATTGATGAGATAGTCATTTGCTATTTCAAAAGCCTTTCTTGAAAAATGAAAACGACCAATTGAAATGGAATCATGCTGATGCAAAGTTTCAAAATCAATCAAAGTTCTATTGCCAATGAATAATAATTTTCGAACTCCATTTACATCAGGAGATAAAATACCATTAACACCTTTTACAAGATTGATTCTATTCATCAAGGCTGTTGTCTTGCCCGAACGAATAGGTTGTGAGATGATGATGATGTTGCTGTTATTCATCTATGTTATCGGAAATAGAAAAGTGAATCAAATACAACACGAAATATTTATACCGCTTCAAGCCATTAAATGATTTTTTGGCAAGTACAAAAGATGGTTTTACATAAGACCTGATTTCAGGGAGCAGGTTCATCACCTTGTTTACGTCTTCTTTTTTATTTTTTCCTAGATAGTTAATAAATGAAACAATGATTGGCCTTACGATTACAAACAGCATCATGGTTACCGCCAAGGAACGAAGCACTATATAAAGAATATGATTCATTTTTCCTTCCAGAATAAATACCATAGCAATGAAACCCATAATCAAAACATAAGAAAGCCATTTGTATCTTTTCTTTACTTTAATCAATGTTTCAGTTCTTTTTTCAATTTTTAATTTTTCATTTTTAATTTCTTCCAGTGCAACAGGCATTCCACTTATGAAAAAACCGAGCATCAATCCCCAGGTTGCATAAATTAAAATATAGACCGTTACCATCCAAAATGAGAATGAAAAATCATTGGGCAAATGCAAATCCTTCAATACAGATTTCACAAAAATATCCAGCGCTACCCAAACTGATTTACCAAATATTAATGTAGTAAATAAAAACTTCTGAATGGCAGATTCAGCAATAGCGATACATCCATAAACAGGCGCGGCTATTTTGAAATTTCTTATTATTGAAAAAAACAAAGCTCCAAGCAATCCCTGAAAACTAACGGCTATGTATGCAGGCACCGGTGTGTGCGGACTAACGCCGGCTTTTACCATCAACACAATTATAGTAGCTTTCAATACTTCTTTAAGAACCGAATCAGCATGAAAGGCAATTAAAGCAATACAAATTACAGCTAGTCCACCAACAAAGATTCCTGTAAATGGAATTTTGAGTGCGTGCATAATACCACCTAAGGCACATTCAGACAATGCCCAAACAGCAGTAAGGCGTGTAATTACAATTGAATTATTTTGTTGTGAAGACATTTAAAATTTATTTCAAATCGATATCCCTTTCATTTTCCCAATCGGCTTTGATTGAAATCTTTTGTGGTAACGCAAGTGTAATTTCAGGTTGTAATTTTTTTGAATAATCTCCTGCATCCCATTTGCCATTATTATTTTCATCAAATAAAATACGAACTTCAAATTCTCCAGGTAACATCATTTTATTCAACCACGCTGTAGAAGTTATAGCAGACTTCAATTTGATATTCTCCCCCTCCATAAATTGCAATACGGGATGTTTAGACAAATCAATATTCTTAAAGCTCAGTTTCAATGAGCCATATTCAGTTGTGCTTCTGGTAATGAAATTGATGGTGTCGTTTTTGCTCATTGCAAGTCCGGTGGAATCCTGAAATCCATTTTTATACACAATTAATTTCAGTAAATTTTCAGGCTGCCATTTGTTTTCGATGATAATTTTTTTTCTCGTGCTGTCTAATGAAACAGTATAGCCTATTATTTTTTTAAATGAAGTATCACACAAAACAATGGAATCAAAATCAATTTTCTTTAGTGCATTTTTAGTTGTCAATTCCAATGTGGAAAGCAAGTCTTGTCTACCTGCATTGATATTATTTTGAAAACGTAAATTCTTATCGCCGCCTTTTTTGTCACCTACTAATCCCTGACCCGTTTTTGCAGGTTCCTTTTTTTCTACATAAGTGTATAGAGTTATTGATGGATTATTACTGTTGATATTTACAACGTCATTACTAAAGCCAAAGATTTCAGATTTGGCATTGTAATATTTATTGCCATCACCGTCTTTCAATGCATAAATGCTGAATTGATCTGCTGGTAAATAATTGAATTGAAAACTACCATCGCCTTTTAATCTTGCTGTGTAATCAGCCTTTCTGTGTTGAACCGCTGTATCTGAAGAATTTCTGTATAGCAAGACTAAAATCGTACTATCTACTTTTCCTGTTTCGGCCATCAACACCTTTCCTTTCAATTCAAATGAATCAATATAATCACCCGTTGAAAAAACATAGTTGAAATTTTTTAGCACATTGCCTTCGTTGATGTCTTTAATGGCATTGCCGAAATTCAATGAATATGTGGTGTTAGGTGCAAGTGTATCTTTAAATTTTATTGTGATGGTTTTTAAATTGTAAGAAATCACGGGACTATATTTCTGCACGGGCGAAATCAATAAATTGGATGGTAAATCCTGAAGGTCGATGTACTCATCAAAACTAAGTACAACTTTATTCCCTTTAAATTGAATGGTTTTATTTTCTGGTGAGGCTTTTACCAAAACGGGAACCAATGTATCTTTCGGGCCACCGGTAGGCGCGCCGATTTGAGCACATCCACCTGTAAACAACATGTATATATGTGCGAGCACGATAATGAATACAATACCGGATAACTTAGTTCTCATCAATTCTTGATTTGTAAGTGGCAAAAATAATCATTGTCAGCGAGGTTGAACCCTGATTTTAAATACGAGTTCAATTATTCTTCTTCAATTTCCTGTTCATGAAGTTTTATCGCCATTTTATTTGTTTTCACAAACTGACACCAGTAACAATTATCATCACCACAGCCTGTATAAAATTCTCTG
The DNA here is from genome assembly GCA_947461495.1 of Chitinophagaceae bacterium. Classification (GTDB taxonomy): domain Bacteria; phylum Bacteroidota; class Bacteroidia; order Chitinophagales; family Chitinophagaceae; genus Ferruginibacter. The sequence goes on along the minus strand of CANHLV010000202.1, from coordinate 531 downwards.
TTTTGAATTTTATACCAGGTGTCTTTGATTTGTTGTGTTACCGTTGTTATGTCTTCAGGAGTTATGACAACTTTTTGTTTTCTATATTTTTTCTTTTTATCAGGCTCTATAAAATCAAATTCGCTGCTAACGGCAACCCAGTCTTTACCGGGTTTGTTGTCAATTAATATTTTATAAAAAACAGCTTGACGCCAGTAATCCCCACCGTTAGGTACTTTATCTGATGGACCTTTCAATTTATCTAATCCTTTCTCCGGATCACCTGATTTATAATCGACTACATTTATATTCTTACCATCAAATTCAAGTTTGTCTAGTTTGCCTTTTATAGGCACCTCTTCAATTACACCTGAAACACTATGCTCAAGCAATACAATTTTATTGAATGAATGGATATAAGTATCGTAATAGTTTGATAATACTTCATGACCTTGCTCTGTTCTTCTTTCAAATTGTTCTTTAGAAAAACTTTCTCTGTGCCTGTTCATATAAAACTCAAAGAGCTCGATAAATATTTGCTTTGGCGGAAAT
>CANHLV010000201.1 GCA_947461495.1 Chitinophagaceae bacterium | reverse complement strand
GTTTTATTGATATCTAAATAAGATGGTAGCATTATTTGTGCAACAAATGTCTGAAAAACAAATTGAATCTTTATTCAGGACTTGCTAACAATTATTGAGGTGTTACCTTTGCGTCGTCATGAATGAAATAGAAATACAAAAGAACAACCGACAAATTGCTACCTGGTTATTAATTGGAGTTGGCATGCTAATCATACAAGTTTTACTTGGAGGTATTACCCGACTCACAGAATCAGGTTTATCTATTACAGAATGGAAACCAATTACCGGAGCTTTACCGCCATTAAACGAAGCGATCTGGCAGGAAGAGTTTGAAAAATACCGCCATACTGACCAATTTAAATATGTGCACCAATATTTTTCATTGAAAGAATTTAAGTTCATTTTTTTCTGGGAATGGTTTCATCGGTTTTGGGCAAGAATGATGGGTGTAGTTTTTGCAATCGGTTTTGTTTACTTCTTGGTAAAAAAGAAGATGAATAAATCAATGGTGTTGCCGATGGTGGTGTTGTTTTTTTTAGGTGGCATTCAGGGTGCTATAGGTTGGATTATGGTGGCAAGTGGATTGGTACCTGAAAAATATTTTGTTGGACATGTTGAATTGACAACACATTTTATTGCGGCTTTGATTTTGCTTTCTTATACATTATGGTTTGCGTTGAGTTTATTGCCTTCATTTGCTTCAAAAATTTACAACACCAAACTGAAAAATATTTTGCAGCTATTGTTAGGTTTATTTTTCATTCAGTTGATTTATGGAGGATTTATGGCAGGATTGAAAGCTGCGTCAACAGCGCCAACATGGCCTTCTATCAATGGAGATTTTTATCCTGCAGGAACAGATGCTTTTAGTTTTATAAATAATCTTGTCAACAATCCTTTGATGATTCATTTTATTCACAGAGGAGTGGCTTATCTAATTTTTATAGTTAGTATTTACTTTTTTGTACAATCTAAATCAGCAACTGTTTCAAAAGTATTTAATAAACTAAGAACCAGTTTTCTAATTTTAATATGCTTACAGGTAATGCTTGGCGTTAGTGCCTTACTTGTCTCTACCTCACCCTCAGCATTTGTGTATGTGGGAGTTGCACATCAGTTTACTGCCATGATGTTGGTGATTAATTTGGTAAGTATGATTTTTATTGTAAAATCTGCTAAGGCAGTAGCATCCTGATAGCTTTCTTAATGATTACAACATTTAGTAAGGCGCTGGTTTCTACAGGTTCGCCATCAATATGCAAAGGCGCGAGTGAAGGATTATGAATGGTTACGGATTCAGTATGAAAGTAGCCTACATTTTTTTTACTTACATTTTTTTCATCTTGAATTTCCCCCAAACTGATCTGATGCAACAATGACAACGCAGTGATAATTTTATTCTTACTATTTACCACTATAACATCTAATAGGCCATCGCTCAACGTTGCCTTTGGCGCAATTTTTATTCTGCTTCCAAATTGATTACTATTGGCGATACTCACAAATAATGCGTTTGTTTCTATTCTGCTTCCATTCCATTCAATGATAAAAGGATAAGCTTTGGCTTTGAAAAAATGCTGAAGTGAAAGTTTTATGTAAGGAAAGAGTCCTCTGGTTTTTTGTTTTGAAAATTCATAGGCAACAGCTGCGTCAAATCCAATGCCTGTTAACATACAACCAAATTGTCCATTAATAAAAAAACCGTCGATATATTCAGTTTTGCCTTTGATGATAATGTCAAGTGCTTTTTCAAAATTGGCGCCAATGCCGGAACCCAATGCCAGTCCATTACCCGAACCAGCAGGAATAATGCCTACACTAACATCCGTATTGAGTAAATAAGAAGCAATTTGTTTTATTGTGCCATCGCCACCACAAATAATAATATCTGTTATTTTATCAACTTCAATTTTTTGAGGAAGATATTGATAATCGCCTTCTTTATTTGTATGCGTAATTTCGAATGTAATTTGTTGTTGATTGCATTTTCTCTCAATCAAATCTATAAGGTGTTTTTTATTTTTTGTCCCGGAAATAGGATTGATAAAAAACAATAAACTTCTTTGCATAATTTAAACTATTAAAAAACAATCAATTTAAATCAGAATGATTCAGCGTATTCCAAAGCAAGTCTTTCAGTTTCTGTAAATTATAATCGGTGACAGATGAAATAAATAAGTGAGGGATGTTTTTTGGCAATTCTGCAGCAATAGCTGTTTTTAATTCTTCATCAAGCATATCTGATTTGCTGATAGCGATTACAAAGTCTTTTTGCAACATTTCTTCATTGTATTTTTCCAACTCAGACCTTAGGATTTCAAATTCTTTTCGATGGTCTTTGCTATCAGCAGGTATTAAAAATAAAAGAACCGCATTTCTTTCAATGTGTCTAAGAAAACGATGTCCTAGACCTTTTCCTTCAGCGGCACCTTCAATAATTCCAGGTAGATCTGCCATACAAAAACTTTTAGCATCTCTGTACTCAACCATACCCAATTGTGGTACTATAGTAGTAAAAGCGTAATCAGCTATTTTAGGTTTGGCTGCAGTTATACATGACAGTAATGTTGATTTTCCGGCATTGGGAAATCCGACCAAACCTACATCTGCAAGCACTTTCAATTCAAGTACTTTAATTCCTTCCACACCTTCTTCTCCGGGTTGTGCATATTCCGGCGCTTGATTAGTGGCCGTTTTGAAATTATTGTTTCCCAACCCACCTCTGCCTCCTTTCATTAATATAATTTCCTGGCCATGCTCAAGAATCTCTGCTTCAATTATATCACTCTCCTCAGATTTGGCAATAGTACCCAAAGGCACTTCAATGATGATATCTTTACCATTTTTTCCAGTGCAGTTATTGCCCGCTCCATTTCCTCCATTTTCAGCTAAAACATTTTTAAAGTAACGAAGATGAAGTAAAGTCCAAAGCTGAGCATTGCCTTTTAATATAATGTGAGCACCACGGCCGCCATCACCACCATCAGGGCCTCCCATAGCTGTCAATTTGTTTCTCATAAAATGCTTGCTGCCTGCTCCGCCATGACCACTGCGACAAAATATTTTAATCTGGTCAACGAAATTCGATTTTTCCATACGGTTGCAAAGTTAATAAAAGGGGTGGGGCTTCTAAGATAAAGTTTTATCTAATATCAAGATTGAGTTTCTCTTTGATAAATAGGCGTATCTAATTATTATAAACTACCACAATCGTCTTCAAGTCCAGCTTCCAGATCAATTTTTATCAATTCGTTGGTTCTAAAACCCTGTAAACTGCCCATTTCCGAATTTTTCCTTCCTTTAATAATTGTTTTTTTATTATTCTTTTTATCTGTTATGATTATTCCGATTGAAAATGACTCTTGATTTTTTTCATCTCCCGCAGCGTATGAAGAAAAAACGACGTATTTAAAGCCTAAGTTGTCAAAAATCAAATTGTCAATATCCAATCCCGCATTTTCTTTACCGCCGCCTCTGAAATAATAATTGTAAGTGAAATGAGACCAGCTTGTAGAATCTTTTTTAGGAAATTCAAAATCAATATGAGATTCAGTTCCAAAACGATAGATGATGTACCGGTTGTTTTTCTCTTTTGCTAGCATCATCGTTTTCCCATTTTTAAGTTTAAATGAAAAGATAGATTCTTCATCATTGGATAATAAAATTTGTGAAAATAAATTAGTGCTGCAAATTAAAAACAAGAATGTTACTAATGATTTCATATACAATTGAAATTATTTAAGTCTATGCAATTTATATCGATTGGATACCTTTAATGGTCCAATGAAATTGTATCAAACAGCTATCACATACGGAGGTATCGGCACAGGTCGGCATTATACTAGAAAACTTAGACTAAAATTTAATTAATATTGTTATTATACCGACAGGATATCTGTAATGGTCCAATGAAATTGTCCCAAACAGCTATCAAGTCGGCATTATACAAGAAAATAGTGGACTAAAATGTAATTAAAATTGGTAT
>CANHLV010000200.1 GCA_947461495.1 Chitinophagaceae bacterium | reverse complement strand
TTTAAACAACTTGCATTACTTCTCACAAAACATCCCCGGTTTACTTGAAGTGTCTATAGGCCATGCATTAATCTGCGACGCGATTTATTTGGGTTTGGAAAATACTGTGCAGTTGTATAAAAGAAGCGTTGGGGGAATGTGAAATGTAATATATCCAATGTAAAATATCCAATGTAAAATGTAAAACTGACATTTCGGAAATGAAACAATCAATCTCTCATGTATTAAATTCAAAAGTAAAAAATCAAAATAAATTAATTGAAACCCCATACCCAACCCTTCCCCCAAGGGAGAAGGGCGAAATAATAATTACCTATTAAACTCTCAGCGAAAACTCTCCTAACTCAATTCTCTGCGGTAAAATAAATTCGTGAATTCGTGAGCCCCCTCGATCCCCCGAAAGGGGAAGTTTTAATTTTGGAAATAGAGAAAATCTTAGTGTTTCTTTGTGACTTTGTGCCTTAGCGGCGTGAGAAATAAATAATAAGAAAGGAAAAATAAGGAATAAGGATGTGGCAGTTGTTTTCCTGTAATTAGCATTTCAGTTGAAATAACACCAAACGCCAAACAACAAACAAATCAAGGTTAAAAAAGCCTTCGAGTTTCATTGTGGCAAATAATTCGTGAATTCGTGGTTAACCCAAAAAAACACAATCAACTTCCCCCTTGGGGGACTGAGGGGGCTACTACTTCAATATGCTCTCCAACTTCGCTTCCAACGCCTCTCCTCTTAAATTTTTACCAATTACCACACCATTTGGATCTATCAGAAAATTTTGAGGAATACTTTGAATGCCAAATTGTTGAGCAACCGCATTGCTCCAGAATTTCAAGTCACTTAATTGAGTCCAGGTAAGACCATCTTTTTCCACTGCTCCTAACCAAGCATCTTTTGATTTATCTAAAGAAATTCCTAATACTGTAAAATTCTTGTTTTTGTATTTGTTATAAGCAGCCACTACATTGGGATTCTCCCCTCTGCAAGGACCACACCAGCTTGCCCAAAAATCAATTAAAACATATTTACCTCTGAAAGATTTTATGTTTACCATTTTACCATTAGGATCTGCCTGTTCGAAATCAGGAATTGTTTTACCCATCAAGTCTCCACCATCTCCCTCAGACATTTTCTTTTGAGCGATTTCCTGAAAATAAGATTGTATGATTGCATTTGCAGCTTCGTTCGAAAATTGTTTGTCTTTATTGCTCATTACATCTATAAAAGCCTGACTAAGTGCACCGATATTCAATGATGTAACACCTTGTTGAATCAGCGAATTTGAAATATTAATGCCAATAGCATAGCTAAAAGTATCAACAGCATTTTGTAAAGGAACTCTTTTTTGAGAAAAACAAGCTAAAGGCAATAGGAACAAAACAAATGTTATTTTCTTCATTGTATTTTTTTAAAGGCTGAATAATTTATTTCGCAAAATAAGCTGATTGTGGCTTTTTACCTAAAATTAATTGGACTAATAAAATTAATTAACAACCTGATTTAAAGCATTAATGAAAGAAACAATCAGGGAAGTATCTTTTTGACCAGATATTTTTTCAAAATTGTCATTCAAATCTACTCCGAAAAAGTCGGGATGCTTAAACTGATGAATCATTGGTGCATCACTTGGTTTTACACCAGCACCACCTATAAAAAATGGTTTTTCAATGCTAGTTTTACCAATCATATTCCAATCTATACTATTTGAAATTCCTTTATTGTTCAGATTGATATCAACATCAAATGAATAATAATCTACCGCATCATCGTAAGCATTAATGATACTGTTAATTTTATGGCTATCGAAATTATCGATATTAAATGTTTTGATTACAGCTATTTCTTTAGATAACATTTTACATAATTCAGGGGATTCGGCTCCGTTTAGTTGTATAAGATCCAATCCGTAATTTTTTATGTAAGTCAAAACACTATTGTAGTCAGTGTTGCAAAATACACCAACCTTCTTGATATCAACATCTGCATATTTTAATTCTTCTGCTTGTATCTTACCTATTACATTTTGGTTTGATTTTTTATTAAAAACAAACCCTGCATAATCAACAAACAATTTATCAAGCTGATACAATTGTTCCAGAATGGTAATTCCGCAAACTTTTATATTCAACATAGCAAATCAAATTTTGGCGGTAAATAATGTTGATTAAAGTTACTCAAAAAGCCAATTACTTATTATTTTTTCTCCTTCCGGTGTCATAATACTTTCTGGATGAAATTGCACCCCTTGACAATCAAAATTTTTATGCTTGATGCCCATGATGTTACCTAATTCATCTAGAGCTGTAATGGCTAATTCATCTGGTAATTCTTTTGAGTCAATCACCCAGCTATGATAGCGGCCAACAGTAAACTTACTTCGCAGTCCCATAAATAATTTTTCGTTTTTGCCTGTCAATTCAATTTCATTTGAAACTCCATGAAAAACTTTATCTAGATTTTTTAGTTTGGCTCCAAAAACTTCACCAATGGCCTGATGCCCCAAACAAACGCCTAGTATCGATTTTGTTGGAGCGTATTGTTTAATTGTTGCTTTTAGAATTCCAGCCTCATCAGGCAATCCGGGACCGGGAGATAATATTATTTTATCATAATTATCAATGACTTCCAATTTAATTTCGTCGTTTTTAAAAACATCGATTTTAGCATGCATTAACTTTTCAACCAAGTGAACAAGGTTGTAGGTGAAGGAATCGTAATTGTCTAATATCAACACTTTAGTCATGAAAGTATAAATTTAATTAACTGCCAGATTTTTACTGCCAAAGAATGTTTGAATTGACCTAAATAAGTTGACAAGTTTTAAATAATTTTCGGCTACCTAAGATGTTAGCCGGGACTTATTGTAAATATGCACAATTCAGTTTTTCAAATTGCGATGTATCGATTATGTGATATTGCAATATCGCAATATTACGTATTCTCAACTCGAACAGCCAAATATTTTCACTGATTTTTCTTCAGTAATACTTAATTTTCTTCAAGCATTAAATTAAAATAAAAAAGACGGTGCTGAGACCGTCTTTTTCTATTTGAATTTTTAATTAATTATGCAAATTTCTTGGCATCTTCCAAGAACTTAGCCAGACCGATATCCGTTAATGGATGCTTCAATAAACCTAAAATTGAGTCAAGAGGACATGTACAAACATCCGCTCCGGCTTCAGCACATTTGATGATATGATTAGGGTTGCGAATTGAAGCAGCAAGGATTTCTGTTTTATAACCCTGGATTGAATAAATCTGACTTAATTGATGAATCAAATCCATGCCATCCCAACCACTGTCGTCTATTCTACCGATAAATGGAGATACATAAGAAGCACCTGCTTTAGCAGCTAAAATCGCTTGACCGGCAGAGAAAACTAAAGTACAATTGGTTCTGATGCCATTATCAGTAAACCATTTAATGGCTTTAATACCGTCTTTAATCATCGGTACTTTTACCACAATGTTTTTGTGAATTTGTACTAGTTTCTTTCCTTCAGCTATCATGCCGTCGAAGTCTGTTGAAATCACTTCTGCACTGATATCACCATCTACCATTTCACAGATGGTTTTATAATGCTGCATTACAGCGGCTTCACCCTTGATGCCTTCTTTTGCCATTAATGAAGGATTAGTTGTTACACCGTCTAAAATTCCTAATTCATTGGCTTCTTTAATTTGAGCCAGATTGGCTGTATCGATAAAAAATTTCATTGGAGATGATAGTTTGATTTGTAGCGCGAAGATATTGTATTAAGTAAAAATTCAAAATTTAAAATTTAAAATTCAAAAAGGATTTTCCTCAGAAAATGGGGGTTTGAATTTTGACTTTTGAATTTTTTAGAAAAAAAAATGGCAAGTTACTTACATCGCACCGCTCAACCATCTACCCTTGCTATCTTCCGATCCTGGGGGAATTCAACAGGAGCTGGTCGTATAAGACTTGCCGAGGCAAAGATAGGGGAA
>CANHLV010000199.1 GCA_947461495.1 Chitinophagaceae bacterium | reverse complement strand
ACAATTGAAACCCGGTGGAATTATGGTTATTCCGGTTGCAGCAGATGAACATCATAAAATGTATCGTATCATTAAAAATGAAGATGGAACTTACGAAGAGGAGGTCTTTAGTAATTTTTCATTTGTGCCTATGTTGCCCGGAACGAATTCTAATAACACTATCTAATGAGATTTTTTTCCAAAATAATTTTCATTTGTAACATTTGCTTTATTGCAGCTGTCATTTTTCGTTATATAGAAATCAATGCTGATAAAGCTGGTAAAAATCCCAATGTACTTGGTTTTCAACCCTTGGAGAGTACATTGATTATTTTGGGTTACGGCGCTGTGATTTTTAATTTTATATTCTTACTCTCTTATCTGATTGCCTATTTATTCAAAAAAGCAAAGTTAGTTCCTAAATGGATTTTACTTTTCAATCTCGTTTTGTTTATCGTACAACTTATTTACTTCCTTTATTAAATAATTCAAGCATCGCAGCACTCATCATAATGACGTTCATGGGAATACATTGCTCATAATCCGGTGCAAATTTTGAAGTATGTAAGGCTGGAATTTCGGTATTGTTTTGTAATGATTTTTCTTTTCTTTCTTTAGATAATGTTCCCATCCACAAAATGTATGAAGGAATGCTATCTGACTGTCTTCCATAAACGCTGAAATCTTCTCCAATCATCATGGGTTTTATTTTCACAACTGATGCGGTACCTATGTATTTATTAAAACAATCTTTCAATAATTTCCCTAGTTCAGGATTGTTATAAACAGAAGGAATACTCATGTCGAGCAAATCATATTTTGGCAACATCGTTTCAGGTAAACCAGCAGCTTTGGCCAAATTATCACCGATTTCTTTCAAGCGTTTCATGATGATATCGCGGCTTTCTTTACTGAAAGTTCGGATGGTTAATTTCAATACCACTTGATTGGGAATGACATTGCCGATAGTACCGCCGTTGATCGCACCAACAGTTATCACACCAGGATCAATAGGAGGAAGGTTTCTGCTGATAATGGTTTGTATTTCGGTTATGTATTGTGCTGCCAATACAACAGGATCAATACATCTTTGAGGCGCAGCTCCATGTCCGCCTTTGCCGTAAATAGTAATATTCATCATGTCTACAGCCGCCATTTCATATTCATCACAAAAGCCAATTTCGCCCACTTGCAATTCGGCATGGTCGTGTACGGCTAACTGGTAGGTGGCTTTTGGTAATAATTTGTAATTGTCTGCAGCGACAATTTTTTTAGCTCCCTGAGCTGTTTCTTCTGCGGATTGCGCTAAAAAAATAACAGTTCCTTTCCAGTCGCTTTTCATTTGAGACATCACTTTTGCCAATCCTAACCATGAGCTCATGTGAATGTCGTGCCCGCAAGCTTGCATTACGGGGTAGGTTTCATTGTCTTTTATCCCAGTTGCTTTACTGGCAAATGGGAGTGAGGTTTCTTCTTTCACAGGAAGTCCATCCATATCTGTACGATACATGATTACAGGGCCATTGCCATTTTTTAAAACAGCAGCGAAGCTTTGATAACCCAAAGAATCTACAATTGAATAGCCATAAGATTTTATGGTGCTTTTTAAGAAAGCCGCGGTATTTACTTCTTTAGTACTTAACTCGGGAAATTCATGAAATCGCTTGTAGCAATCATTTAAAAAAATCGAATTTTCAGCAACGATGGTTTCTACTTTTTTGAGATTGGCAACGTAGGTTATTTGTGCGTTGGAGGATGCTGTTAAAAAGAGAGTTGAGAGAAAGAAGAAGATTTTCATTGTTTTATTGTTTAAAAGGTTCAATAAGTTCAAAATGTTCAATCAGTTTTTATAGACGAAAACAACCTTTTGAACTAAATGAACCTTTTAAACCTGTTGAACGATTATTTGTTTTTAATCCCCGCCACAATCCTCAACGGTGCACCACTACCTTTCCCAATTTTCATCGGCAATGCAACGATGTAAATTCCTTTGGAAGGTAATTTATCAAGGTTCGCTACATTCTCGAATCCTGGTTTGTTAGTGCCTAAAAGTATTTGATGGGTTTTAAAATCTTTTGATTGACCGTAATCCATACTTGGAGTGTCCAATCCCATGGCTTTTATCTTTCTTTTTTCGACTAGCCATTTTGTAGTTTCAGGATTGATACCCGGGAAATGCAGCATGGGTATGGCTTCTGGTCCTTTATTCGGTGTGCCGAAATATTTAGCACGGTCTGGATAATATTGTCCGTATCCGGTTTTGAAAATGACAATTGTATTTTCTGCAATTTGTCCATTTTCTTTTTCCCAGTTTTCGATATCGGCTATGCTTATCTGATAGTCACGGTTTGCCAATGCATTTTTAGAAACATCAATCACAACAGCATTACCCGTTAAGCTGCTCATTGGAATTTCATCTACTGTTAATTTATTGGCCGCAAAATGAATGGGCGCATCTAAATGTGTACCACCATGTTCAGGAGTACAAATGCTATATGACGAATAGTAGAATCCTGAAGGAGTAATGCCTTCAGCTTCTGTAGTGTGTTCAAAGCTTTTTACATTATTTGGCCAGTACAATGTTGAACTATCGTAGGCGTAAGAAAGATCAATCCATTCCATGTTTTCTAAAGAAACAGCATTGTCTTTTTTTGATGAACAAGAAACTAAAAAAGCAATTGTTGATAGGGAAAGTAGTAGTTTTTTCATGACTTATTATAAAAATGTTGGCGCAAAATAAACAATTGTTTAAAAGGTTCAAAATGTTCAATAAGTTCAAAAAGTTTGCCTTCCAAAACCAATTGAACGTTTTGAACTTATTTAACCAATTGAACAAACAAATTATCTTAAAAACTTCAAACAGCAACTCGGTCTACCCCGCCGTCGGAATATTCATAAACGCATCTTCATCCTGTCCCATTGCCACTCGTTTCATTTTATGAGCGGTGTCTTTCCCCACATAGATTTCGATTCGTTTTTCAATGAAATAAATCAAAGGTGTTAGGATAATAGCCATCGTGAATTTGTACATGTAATTCATTAAACAAATTGCCAGCACTTTCTGCCAACTCCAGTTATTGCCTAATTTAAATGCGATAAACAAAACGATAAAGCTGTCAACAAATTGAGAAACCAAAGTAGAACCGGTTGCTCTCATCCAAATCCATTTATCACCTGTAGATTTTTTGATTTTGTGAAACACAGTAACGTCCACTATCTGGCTTACCAAAAATGCCATCAAACTTCCAATGATAATCCACATGCCCTGACCGAAAATTCCTGAGAAAGCGTCTTGCATGTTGGGGATTCCTTTATCAACATTTGAACCGACCCACCATTCGGGAGGTGTGGTATGAATGGCGAGATAGAACATTATAAATGCATAGGAAATCAAACCTACGGCGATGAATGAAATTCTTCTAACTGCTTTCGGGCCGTAATATTCATTTACAATATCGGTCATGATGAATTCCAGCGGCCACAACAAAACGCCACATGTTAAAGAGAAGGATAGTCCTGATTCGCCAAATAAAGTAAAATTTACAGGATCAATGCCCAATAGTTTTTCGAGTGAAAATATTTTGCCGCCAATGCATTCTGCAATAAGCGCATTCGCTACAAAAAATGCTGCAATGAAAGTGAATACCTTCGTGGGGCGGTCATTCAGGAAATTTTTAACCATGATGTGGAGTTATGTGAATGCAATTTAAGGTATAGCGTGAAATCGCCACATAAAAATTGTGTTATCCCCTTCGGGGATTTTTAGTTAGCCACGAATTCACGAATTATTTTTTGCCACTATGCTCAAAGACACAAAGAACCACCAAGCTTTTTTATTTCCGAGATGAAAACTTCCCCCTTCGGGGGACTGAGGGGGCTCACGAATTCACGAATTGTATCACCGCAGAGAATGGAGTATGCGGAGTTTACGCAGAGGTTATTTAAATTAATATGCAATTCCACGAAGCGAACTGCCACTTTCTTATTCCTT
>CANHLV010000198.1 GCA_947461495.1 Chitinophagaceae bacterium | reverse complement strand
TGGAAATTAACGTCAAATTCTAATTAATATTTGCGCTAACATTACCTTTTAAAAAAATCTCTTACATTGCTGTAAGATTGCTGCTGTTTCCAAACTTTCAAAGAACTTTTGCTACTCAGATTTCTATCCTAAGACGATCTCTTTTTGCGGTATAATCTTTTAAATTATTCTCTTTTTTCTTTTCACTTTTTCCTTTGAAGAAGTGCCCTTTTTTTGATTGGGAGTGCAAAGGTAAAGGCTAAGTTATTATCAACCAAATTTATTTTCATTTTTCTTGAAAATATTTTTTTAACCTTTTTTGCTTTTTTCTTAGAACTGTTTGCTTTTTTTCAAAGCGGGATGCAAATATAGTAGCATATTATTCCCTAGCAAAATATTTTTGAAACTTATTCTGATTTTTTTTTAGTAGCATTCATGAAATCCAATGAAATCAATACTTACAGCATTGTTTTTTTTTTGAAAAAAAACAACAGTTACGGCTAGTAGCTAACTTTAATCAATGAAAGTCCTCTAGCAGGCATGGAAAAATCTGCGTTTCTTGCATCTTTTGATGCTACAATTTTTTCGAATTGTTCAAGATTAATCTTTTTTGTACCCACCTTTAGCATAGTTCCTACCAATCCTCGCACCATTCCACGTAAAAAACGATTGCCCTTTACTGTGTATATTAATTTGTGCTTATCAATTTTCCATTCGCTTATTTCAATTTTACAGTCATAATGATGAACCTGCACATTTTTTTTACAAAATGTTTCAAAATTTATAGTATTCAAAACAATTACTGCAGCTTTATTTAATCTCTCCAGATCTGCTTGATAAGGATAGTAATAAGCATAGTCGGTTAAAAAAGGGTCTTTTTTATTGTACAATGTATATTGATACATCCTTGAAAGCGCATCAAATCTACAATGTGCATTGTCTTTAGCTTTTACAATACTTAATACAGCAATATCTTCTGGCAATATCGCATTGATATTGTATGTTGCATTACACACTATGTGTGCTTCTTCTCTATTAAAATCAAAATGAAAAAAATTCTGTTTAGCATGAACACCGGCATCTGTTCTTGACGAGCCTGTAAGTGTTATCGGTTCTCTGAAAAAAATTGTCATTGCTTTCTCCAATTCAGACTGAATTGTTACTGCATTTTGTTGTACTTGAAATCCTGAATAATTAGTTCCTTTATACGCCACTTCAATGAAAAATCTAGACATAACTTCTACATCAATTTAGTAAAGCTTTGAAATTATTTATATTTTTTTCTGTGGTCATCAATGGCAGCATATTCACAAATTGTTGTTGATCTACTAAAAATGTTTTACTCATTTTAATAAATTCAAACCTGTTGTCATCATTTAACAAGAGAACAGCGAGATTCTTTATTTGATCGACCTTCCAGCATTTCTTAACCAACGAATTCATTGCAATATCAATCATTTTCAATTCACTTTCAGCAGCAACCATATCTCTTCTTAACAGTAAAAAATCTTCGTCATTAGCTAATGTAATACAATTGCTTGCTGTTGAGAATTCCTTTTGATCATTTTCCTGTGCCACATTTTGAATATTAATTTTTACATCAACATTAGTGTCATTTTCGAGTTTTGGGAATACCAGCGGCTTGTCGTATGAAATAAAAATAACTACATGATCTTCTATTCCTTCTTCTTTTATTGTATACGTTAATGATCGGCCCGAACTGTCAATGAATGACAATTCCCTCGTAATAGATTTGGTTTCTATTCTATTTACAGTTTGTTTTGAGATTTCAACGCTCATTAACGCAGTATCCTTTTTTATTGATACTGATGAGATTTGATGATCAACCGAGTCGATAATTGATAATGGCAATTCAACTTTATTTGCAACATCTATTTTATTGATTGAATCTAATTGAGGAACGACATAATTATCAGCGCTATTCGCTAATACTAAAGGAACGGTTTCCGTTTTTGAAATGGCTGATTCAATTGTCTTCGTAGTATTCAACTGAACTACTGTATCTGCTTTTGATATTATGGGTTCTTCTGTCTTCGCAATACTCAACTGAACTGCTGTATCCATTTTTGGAATTATAGTTTCATCGTTCTTCGCAATATTTAACTGAACTGATGTATCCATTTTTGGAATTATGGTTTCATCATTCTTCGCAATATTTAACTGAACTGATGTATCCATTTTTAGAATTATGGTTTCATCGTTCTTCGCAATATTTAATTGAACTGATGTATCCATTTTTGGAATTATAGTTTCATCGTTCTTCACAATATTTAATTGAACTGCTGTATCCAATTTTGGAATTATAGTTTCATCGTTCTTCGCAATATTTAACTGAACTGATGTATCCATTTTTGGAATTATGGTTTCAACTGTTTTTGTCAGGCTTGACTGCAATGCTGTATCCGATGTTGAGGAAATTATTTTTTCATCTGGATTGGCTGATGTTGATTTGTCGACTATTAAAGAATTATAATTTTTATTTTCAACTAATCCTTCATCTGTGTTAATTTTTTTTTGTTTGATAGCAGGATTGTTACTTACTTCTGCAAGAATATTTGAAAATTCATCTGTACTTGTTTGAATAATCTGGAATTTATTTGCATTTTTTTCAGTTGGGGATAGCAGCTCCGATGTTTGCAAATCATATAAAGCCCATTGTAAAGAGTCTACTTTTTTTAATTGAAAGCCTAGATCCTTTAATTCAATATCTAATTGATAATCTGATGGTGGCCAAATGTTTTTTGGAAAGCCAACAGTAAATATCAATCGTTTGGATTCTAATTTGGGGATAATAAGGTATCCGGATTCTGTTGAACTGTATACTTTTTCTTTGGTTCTTAGATAAAAGGGTTGTTTATTTTCAGATTGAATATAAATAAAATGATAATCCTGCGATTTTATTGTTGTCGCAAAAAATATCAGCATAATCAGTATTGAGAACGACTTTGTCACAAATTGTAATAAATTTCATCAAAGCTAATTAATATCCCCGATTGCCATTTTAAAAAATTTTAAGAAACAGAGGATAGAGATAGTCCAACAAAATCTCTCCACTCAATAGATATTTTTTTAATTTATTGAATAATAACAACCGGCTTTTCATTACTTAATTGGTTTATAATTTGCAGGAAAAACAAGGTTTAATGATAATTCTGGACTAAAAACATGTGACAATATTGTTAAATAAGATTAGACAAATGGTATTTTTTAGAAAACAGAGGTTACTTTTGGCGCCTAAATTTTAATTATGAAGAAAATATTTACCTTCTCCTTATTGGCAATGAGTCCATTTTTTTTAAAAGCGCAATTCATGGAAGAGCCACAAGATACGAGTTGGAAGAAAATTTACAGAGCTACTGAAACTAAGATTAACAGTATTGTTCACACCAAACTTGACGTGAAATTTGATTTTGACAAATCATACATGTATGGCAAGGAATGGCTTACGTTAAAACCTACATTTTATCCTACTGATTCTGTAATGCTTGACGCTAAAGGAATGGAGATAAAGGAGGTTGCTTTAATGGAAGGCCCAAATAAAAAACCATTGAATTACAAATACGATGGCATGATTTTACGTATCAAGCTCAACAAACCTTATACTAATATCGAAAAGTATACACTTTATTTCGATTACATCAGCAAACCTAATGAATTGAAAGTGGAGGGAAGTGCAGCCATTACAGATGCTAAAGGTTTGTATTTTATTAATCCAAAAGGTGAAGACAAAACCAAGCCAACACAAATCTGGACACAAGGTGAAACAGAATCTAACAGTGCGTGGATGATTACTATCGACAAGCCTAATCAGAAATCAACAGATGAAATTTCAATGACAGTTCCTGATAAATTTGTGACGTTGAGCAATGGATTGATGATTAGCCAGAAAAAAAATACAGACGGCACTAGAACTGATAATTGGAAAATGGATTTACCTCATGCTCCTTATTTATTTTTTATGGGTGTAGGCGATTTC
>CANHLV010000197.1 GCA_947461495.1 Chitinophagaceae bacterium | reverse complement strand
CTGACAATGATGAATTGGCTAATCAACTGAGAATGATTGCTTCTCATGGACAAAGCAAGCGTTACTATCATGATGTGGTGGGTTGCAATTCAAGATTGGATGCTATACAGGCTGCAATTCTAGATATCAAACTGGAATATTTAGATGAATACATTGCAGCCAGAACAAAAGCGGCAGATTATTACGACAAGGCTTTTGCCGGAAATAATAAAATTGAAATTCCATTCAGAGCGTCTAATAACACTCATGTCTTTCATCAGTATACACTCATCCTTCATGATGCAAATCGTGATGCGTTAGCTGAAGCACTGGCAGCTAAAGGAATCCCTTCAATGATTTATTATCCGGTGCCGGCGCATCGCCAGAAAATGTTCGATGCTTTTGGTGGCAGTGATTTTCAATTACCAGTTACCGATTGGCTTACCGAAAGAGTAATTTCTTTGCCTATTCATACCGAACTTGACGAAGAACAACAAAGTTTTATTGTAAATGCAGTCAATGATTTTTTAAAATAAAATCAAAAAAACAAAGCAATTTTTTATGAAATTAGCAGTGATTGGTACAGGGTATGTTGGATTGGTTACAGGTACTTGTTTTGCTGAAACCGGAAACAACGTAACCTGTGTTGATATTGACATCAATAAAGTAAACAAATTGAAAAGCGGCCAGGTTACCATTTTTGAACCAGGGCTTGAGAAATTGTTTCTAAGAAATCAGAAAGAAGGAAGATTGCATTTCACAACTTCCATTGAGGAGGCGATAGAAAATGCACAGGTAATATTTCTTGCTTTGCCAACACCCCCCGGTGAGGATGGCAGTGCAGACCTTTCTTATATTTTAAGTGTTGCGGCTACTTTGGGAAAACTGCTGAAGCCAAATGAATACAAGGTCATTGTTGATAAAAGTACAGTACCTGTTGGAACAGCCAATAAAGTAAAAGCAACTATTCTATCCAATGCTGATTCAAATATTGAACATTCATTTGATGTGGTTAGCAATCCGGAATTCTTAAGAGAAGGGGTAGCCGTAGAAGATTTCATGAAACCGGATAGGGTAGTAATCGGTACTACTTCAGACAAAGCTATCAAAGTAATGAACGATTTATATGCGCCATTTGTTCGTCAAGGCAATCCGATAATATTCATGGATGAAAGTTCTGCCGAGCTCACTAAGTATGCAGCTAATGCATTCCTTGCCGTTAAAATCAGTTTCATGAATGAGATAGCACAACTTTGTGAGAAGATGGGCGCAGATGTAGATATGGTGAGAAAAGGTATTGGCAGTGATGATAGAATTGGCAAACGATTTTTGTTTCCCGGAATTGGATACGGCGGAAGTTGTTTCCCTAAAGATGTAAAGGCATTAGCTCAGTCGTCTAAAGAGCTCGAATACAATTTTAAGATTTTGAAGTCAGTAATGGAAGTGAATGAAATTCAGAAATTACATTTGGTTCCTAAAATAAAGTCTTTTTTCAATGGAGACATCAGCGGCAAGCATTTCGCATTGTGGGGATTGGCATTTAAGCCTAATACTGATGATATCAGGGAAGCCCCTGCATTCTACATCATAGAGGCCTTGTTGGAAGGTGGTGCTACCGTTTCTGCTTTTGATCCTGAAGCCATGAATAATTCAAAAATGGTGCTAGGCGATAGAATCCGTTTTGCAGAAAATCAATATGATACTTTGGCTGGTGCTGATGCACTGGTTATCGCAACAGAATGGAATGAATTCAGAACACCTGATTTCGAAAAAATAGCAGGCCTCCTCTCTCAAAAAGCAATATTTGATGGAAGGAATCTTTTTGATTTATCAACAATGGAAAATATGGGATTTCATTATGAAAGTATTGGAAGAAGAATGGTAAGCCCAAAAAATAATTAGTCGTGACAAGGAAAAGAATATTAATTACAGGTGCTGCCGGATTTTTAGGTTCACATCTTTGCGACAGGTTCATCTATGAAGGATTTGAAGTGATTGGTATGGATAATCTGATAACCGGCGATTTGAAAAATATCGAACATCTATTCAAATTAGAACAGTTTGAATTTTATCATCATGATGTATCTACTTTCATTCATGTGCCCGGACATCTAGATTATATTCTGCATTTCGCTTCTCCCGCAAGCCCGATTGATTATCTAAAAATTCCTATTCAAACTTTGAAAGTGGGTTCTTTAGGAACTCATAATTGTCTGGGACTCGCTTTAGCAAAAAAAGCAAGAATATTAGTAGCCAGTACAAGTGAAGTGTATGGTGATCCGTTAGTGCATCCTCAATCCGAAGATTATTGGGGTAATGTAAATCCCATTGGACCAAGAGGTGTATATGATGAAGCAAAAAGATTTCAGGAAGCCATGACTATGGCCTATCATACTTTTCATCAGCTTGATACCAGAATTGTAAGAATATTCAATACTTATGGTCCGAGAATGAGATTGAATGATGGAAGGGCTTTGCCTGCATTTATCGGACAGGCTTTAAGAGGAGAAGATTTGACTGTTTTTGGAGATGGTTCTCAAACCAGAAGCTTTTGTTATGTTGATGATTTAGTGGAAGGTATATACCGTTTGTTGATGAGTGATTATGCTTATCCTGTAAACATTGGCAATCCTGACGAAATTTCACTTGCTGATTTTGCAACTGAAATTTTGAAACTAACAGGCTCTGCACAAAAAATCGTTTATAAACCATTGCCTGAAGATGATCCTAAACAAAGACAACCAGATATCAGCAAGGCCAAGGAATTATTAAACTGGGAACCAAAAGTTAATCGTGCTGAAGGGTTGAAAATCACCTATGATTATTTTAAAAATTTCTCTAAAGAGGATTTATATAAACTGCCTAAAGAATTTGAAAGCAGAAAATATTAATGTTAAGTAAAAATATTTGTATTCATGTATCAGGAATTGTTAAGCAAGGAAAAAACATTAGCCGTAATTGGTTTGGGTTATGTTGGTTTACCCATTGCCCTAGAGTTCGCCAAAAAAATAAAAGTAATTGGTTTTGATATCAATGCACAGCGTGTTGAGATGATGAGAAAAAGTATAGATCCCAGTCAAGAATTAGAGTCCTCAGCTTTTGAAAATTGTGATATAGAATTCACCAATGACCTTGATGTTTTGAGAAAAGCTAACTTCTTTATAGTAGCTGTTCCTACGCCAGTAGATGAACACAATGTGCCTGACTTGATACCTGTGCAACGTGCCAGTGAAACCATAGGAAAAGTCATTAAAAAAGGCGACTATGTTGTTTTTGAAAGTACTGTATATCCAGGTTGTACTGAAGAAGATTGTGTACCTATCATTGAAAATTTCTCAGGATTGAAAATGGTTTCTGATTATAAAATTGGGTATTCACCAGAAAGAATCAATCCGGGCGACAAAGAGCATACCATTAGCACTATCGTAAAAGTGGTAAGCGGCTGTTGTGCGGAAAGTTTAGATACCATCGCAAAAGTTTATGAGTTGGTGGTTAAAGCCGGTGTTCACAAAGCATCGTCTATTAAAGTGGCTGAGGCTGCCAAGATTATTGAAAATACACAAAGAGATTTGAATATCGCTTTGATGAATGAATTGTCTATCATTTTTGATAAGATGAATATCAATACTTTTGAAGTGCTGGAAGCAGCCGGAACAAAGTGGAATTTTTTGAAATTTCAACCCGGGTTGGTAGGTGGGCATTGTATTGGTGTTGATCCTTACTATTTAACTTATAAATCCAAAGAACTGGGTTACGATAGTCAGGTTATTCTAGCTGGAAGAGTTATCAATGATGGCATGGCAGGTTACGTGGCTAAAAAAGTGATACAACATATTATTCAAAACAATGGCAATGTGAAGCATAGTAAAGTGCTGGTCATGGGAGCAACTTTTAAAGAAAATGTAAGTGATATCAGAAACAGTAAAGTAGCTGATGTTGTCAAAGAACTTAAATCTTTTTCATTGAATGTAGACGTTTCGGATCCTTATGCAGACAGTAAAGAATTGATGCATG
>CANHLV010000196.1 GCA_947461495.1 Chitinophagaceae bacterium | reverse complement strand
TAATCCTCTTATTTCAAACTGCGGAGAGAGTGGGATTCGAACCCACGGTACAGTGTAACCCGTACGACGATTTAGCAAACCGTTCCTTTCGGCCTCTCAGGCATCTCTCCTCCTTTTATTCTTTCCCTTTTTAAAGGGGTTGCAAAAATACAATTGTAATCAATAACTGCCAAACAATTTCTTAACAACTCTAAATAAAATCTCGGATTTTTTGACACCCAATATTACATCGCTGCCAATTGCACCTTATGTTGCAATTCCAAAACGCTCTCTTTAAATAAATTATCTGTATCCATCAAGTCTTTCACGGTCTGACAACTATGTATCACCGTTGTGTGATCTCTTCCTCCAAAATGTTCGCCAATTGTTTTTAAAGAATTCTTGGTAAACGCTTTTGAAAGGAACATAGTAATTTGTCTAGCTTGTACAATCTCTCTCTTCCTCGTTTTCTGTAATAATTTATCGTAGGGTACATCAAAATAATCACAAACCATTTTTTGAATCGTATCGATTGTAATTTCTTTGCTTGATGATTTTACAAAATTTCGCAAAACTTTTTTGGCTAACTCCAAATCAATCTCTCTTTTATTTAAAGATGATTGCGCCAACAGAGAAATCAAAGCTCCTTCCAACTCACGAACATTGCTGTTAATATTATATGCGATGTATTTTACTACTTCTTTTGGCATCTCCAAGCCATCGTGCTTCATTTTCTTCTCTAAAATCTCAATTTTAGTCTCATAATCCGGCAATTGCAAATCTGCACTCAAGCCCCAGCGGAAACGGCTTAACAACCTCTCTTGTACACCTTCCAAATCTTTTGGAGATTTATCACTGGTCAAAATCAATTGCTTGCCACTTTGGTGCAAGTGATTGAAAATAGAGAAGAAAGCATCTTGAGATTTTTCTGCTCTGTTGAAAAACTGCACATCGTCAATAATCAAAACATCTATCAACTGATAAAAATGTATGAAATCATTAATCGCATTGTTTTTACTATGATCAATAAACTGATTGATAAATTTTTCTGAACTTACATAAAGAACAACCTTATTATTATATAGTCTCTTTACTTCATTACCTATCGCCTGTGCCAAATGCGTTTTGCCCAAACCAACACCACCATAAATAACAAGAGGGTTGAACGAAGTTGTACCTGGTTTTTCAGCTACAGTTTTTCCTGCTCTTCTTGCTACCCTATTGCAATCTCCTTCTACAAATGAATCAAATGTATAAGCATTATTCAATTGTGGATCAATTTGCATTTTTTTCAGACCCGGAATTACAAATGGATTCTTTACAGGATTGTTGATCACCAAAGGAAAATCCATTTCATTATTAGAATATAATTTATATCCGCTTCCAGGCACATCCATGGTGAGTGGCTTATTCTTGCTGTTGCCGCTATCAACCATAATTCTGTATTCCAATCTTGCTTCCTTTCCTAATTCTCTTTTTAAAGTTTTTGCTAACAAAGAAACGTAGTGCTCTTCCAGGTATTCATAAAAAAACTGACTAGGTACCTGTATGGTAAGAATTTTTTCTTTTAATGCTACAGGCTTGATGGGCTCAAACCAGGTTTTGAAATGCTGCCATTCAACGATATCCTTAATGATTTCGAGACAATTTTGCCAGACTTTTTCAAAAGACTTATCCATTATTCCTAAAACAATTTATATAGCTTGAGTTAATACTGTTTGTGATTTTCCCAAAAGAAAAACACATTTTCATAAATACGTTTTTTTATTGGGACGGCGAATATCATATTAAAATGTTGAAAAAAAAATTTTTTATTCACTTCTTTTTTCCCTTTATACGATTGTAAATAAAAATTTAGTCGATTTTTATTTACGGGCGTTGAAAGTAATGTTTTTTTAATACAAAAAAGAGTTTTTAGGAGTTTCTTTTTTTTCTTTTCAAATTTTGTTTTTTTACTCTTTCTTTTCAGTGAAAAACAGTCCTAATTATTCATATAATTGAATTACATTTGACGTCTTAAAATATTGACACATGAGTTATGAATTAACAGGAAAGCTAGTTGCGAAATTTGACACCGTCCAAAGAACTGAAAGCTTTAAAACTAGGGAATTTGTCGTAGAAAAATCTGATGATATTAATGGCAGAACGATTGTAAATTATGTGAAATTTCAGTGCGTTCAAGATAAAACAGGCATTGTAGACAGAGTTAACATTGGCGACAATGTGAAAGTATACTTTAATGTCAAAGGCTCCAAGTGGGAAAAAGATGGCAAAACCAACTATATCACCAACTTAGATGCATGGAGATTAGAACATTTATTGGCCACAAAAACCAGCGGATCAATAGACAATGATTATATGGAACCTTTAGATACCTTTTCATCAACAGCTCCAGATGCTGTCGACGACCTTCCATTCTAAAATCTATCAAACTGTTTTTAGGATAACTTCCTAACACATGATTAAAAAAATCAACTTACGACTTAGTCCTGCTACTGCTGCAGATGAAGCATTGATAAAAAAATCAATTGCTCAATCTTTAAGTGTAAAAAATATTGCCATAACAGGTTATCATCTCCTCAAAAAATCTATTGACGCTAGATCTAAGCAAGTTTATTTCAGCTTGACACTTGATGTTTTTATCGATGAACCTTTTCACCAAACAACTCCCGCAGTTTTTAATTTCATTGATGTGAGGCATGCTGCGAAAAAAATTGTCATCATCGGAGCGGGTCCGGCAGGTATTTTTGCCGCTTTAAAATGTATCGAAGCCGGCATCAAACCCATCATCCTCGAAAGAGGTAAAGACGTAAAAAGTCGCAGGCGAGATTTGGCAACGCTCAACAAAGAAGGTGTTATTAATCCGGAAAGTAACTATTGTTTCGGCGAGGGCGGTGCGGGCACATATAGTGATGGCAAACTATATACTAGAAGCAATAAAAGAGGCGACATCAACCGCATATTGAGTTTGTTTGTCAAATTTGGCGCCCCCGAAAACATAACCTGGGACGCACATCCACATATCGGAACCAATAAACTTCCACAAATCATCACCGCCATGAGAAATTTAATTCTCGAATGCGGCGGAGAAGTTCATTTTGAAAAAAAATTGACAGATTTTGGCATCCAAAACAACCAAATCATATACGCTGAAACTGCCGATAATACTAGATTCACTGCAGATGCCTACATCCTAGCCACAGGTCATTCTGCCAGAGATATTTTCAATTTACTGAATCAAAAAAACATACTTATAGAAGCCAAGCCCTTTGCATTAGGTGTACGAGTTGAACATCCTCAAACGCTTATAGATAGCATTCAATACCATTGTGACAACAGAGGCGAATTTTTACCACCGGCTTCTTATAGTTTGGTGGAACAAGTAAACGAGAAAGGTGTGTTTTCATTCTGCATGTGCCCAGGTGGTATCATCGCACCTGCATCAACAAACAATAACGAGCTCGTGGTAAATGGATGGAGTCCATCAAAAAGAAACAATCCTTTTGCCAACAGCGGAATGGTTGTTGAAGTTACCCAAGAAGATGCTTATAAAACGTTGAAAGATAAAAAAATCAATCCCAACGACCCTTTGCTGTTTATGTATTTCCAGCAAATGGTGGAGCAAAATGCTTACACTGCAGGTGGTGGAAATTTTGTGGCGCCTGCTCAAAGACTCGTAGATTTTTGTAACAATAAAAATTCTGCAAATCTCCCTCAAAATTCATACTTGCCGGGATTGCAATCTTATTCCTTAAAAGAGGTGCTCCCCGATTTTGTATATCAAACATTGAATGGAGGCTTCCGCGCCTTTGGAAAAAAAATGAAGGGCTATTATTCTAATGATGCTATTGTGGTGGCTACTGAAAGTCGTACTTCAAGTCCGGTTAGAATCCCAAGAGACAACGACACACTTGCTCATCCTCAAATAAAAAACCTCTACCCTTGTGGCGAAGGCGCCGGTTATGCGGGTGGCATCGTCAGCGCAGCGATGGATGGAGAAAGAGTGGTGGAGCAGATAAAGATGG
>CANHLV010000195.1 GCA_947461495.1 Chitinophagaceae bacterium | reverse complement strand
TACGTATCAAATAGGTACGCTTACGATTACTCCTGCTACACTTAATGTAACAGCTAAAGATACCATTACAGCTTGCAGGGGTGAGCAACCTGTTTACAGCGCTAGAATTTCTGGCTATTTATATAATGACGCTGATTCTAACGTTATAAATACTTACCCCCAATTTAATATTTACAATAGCTCTAGCGTGTTAATGGGAACAGGAGTGTTGAATGAAGGAATCTATACGATTAATCCTTATGGAGCAACATTGAAACAGCCTACTAATTATGTAATCAATTACATCAATGGAACGCTGACCGGTAGAAATCCAATCGTTTTAATTGCTAATGGTATTAATCCCAATTGCTCAGGATCTACAGGAACAATTAACTTTAATGCTACAGGTGGATCTGGTACAATTAGCAATAAAGTAAACAATGTTACAGCAACTTCTCCCTATACTGCAACAAGCTCTGGCAATTATTCAATAGTGGCTATTGATGCAGTTGGATGTTCGGATACGGCAGTAGTTGCCATTTCTATACCAACAGTAAATGTTAATGTGAATATTGCCGCCAATGGCCCAACAACATTTTTATACGGCAATTCTGTTACCCTTTCCGGACCGGCTGTTGGTAATGCATTAAGCTTTAATGGTACGAGTAATTATTTGTCTTTACCTCCAAATATTAATACTAATTTTTCAGGCAATAACATTTCTGTAGAAGGATGGTTTTATGCTAATCAAACATTTGAAGCAACCAATTTAATTGGAGAAGCTTCTGAAGGAGATAATGCCATTAGATTTGCACTTTATTCTGTCTATGAGAATAATGTTCAGAAAATAAAAGCTGGATTTTATTCTGTAAATACTGGCTGGATACAAGCCATTAGCAGTACAAATTTATCTCTGAAAAAATGGACGCATATTGCGGCGACTTATGACCAGAGTTCAATAAAGATTTATGTGGACGGAACTCAAACCGCCAATGCTTCATTTTCAAATGCACTGCCTGCAGGAAACGAAAGGTGGTTAATTGGTAAAAATTGGACCAGTCCAAATTATTTCCCAGGAACAATGGATGAAATCAGAATATGGAACACGGCAAGAAGTCAGACTGATATTCAGGCAAATAAAAATAATATCATTTCAACAAGCAGTTCTGGATTAATTGGGTATTATCAATTAGACGAATCATCAGGAAGCAGCGCATCGGATGCTACTGGACATGGGTATACGGGAACGGTGAATTAGAGAGTTTTGAGTGAAGGAGATGTGTGCTGGATAAAGGTGGGTAGGCTGGATATGCTAGATATTGCTGGATATGCTGGATAAGCTGGATATGCTAGATATTGCTGGATAAGCTGGATAAGCTGGATATGCTGGATATGCTAGATACTGGATAAGCTGGATATTGGATTACCATACTTTCTCAGCAATGTCTCCTAAAAGGCACGTCAATAATTTTATTTACATTTAGGCTTTTAAAACTACATTAGCTTATAAAATTTTTGTTTGAAAAAAACAAGTGCCATATTAAGGGTTGTTATTATCATGATGTTGTTATTTAGCCAAATAACGATTCGCAGTTTTGCCCAAAATAAACAAATCGACAGCTTAAAAAATCTTATTGCAAAGTCAGTAGATGATAGCACTAAAGTAAATAACCTTAATATTTTAAGTAAGAATTTTTTTAGCATTGATCCTGCTATGGCAATCCAGCATGCTAATAGCGCAAAAGAATTAGCTTTAAAAATCAACTACAAATCAGGCATTGCTTTAGCGTATAAAAATATTGGTATTGGTTGCTATATGCAAAGTAAGAATATAGAAGCCATTGAAAATTGGAATAGTTCGTTAGCTATTTACAAGGAATTAGGGGATAAGCTTGGCCATGCTAATATCTTAAGTAATCTGGGTGCCATTTATTTTAATCAGGGTGTTGACGCAAAAGCAATTGAGTATTATTTGCAATCTTTAAAATTGGCAGAAGAAATAAATGATTCACTTCGCTTAGCTACAGTGCTGATGAATATTGGCACAGTATACCTGAATAAAAAAACCAATTATGACAAATCACTTAGTTATTATTTACAAGCACTCCCTATTTGTGAATCATTAAAAGATAAAGATGCATTGGGTACTATTTATGTAAATCTGGGTGAAATATATTTTGAAAAAGGTGATAATGCCAAGTCCTTGAATTATTTGAAAAAATCACTTATTGTTTACGAAGGGTCTGAAAATATTCCTTACTCTTATATTAATATTGGAAAAGTATATACTAAAATAGGCGATTTTGAAAATGCTATTAAAAATGAAAAAATAGCTTTGGAAATCGCTACTAAATTGAATGGGCAATTGGATATGGCGAGAGCATTACTTGGACTCGCTAATACATATAAACAAACTGGCGAAACAAAAATAGCTATAAATTATTTCCTACAGGGTATAGCAATCGCTGCTGAAATAAAAGCAAATATAGAATTGAAAGAAATGTACAAGGGTATTTCAGAAGCGTATCATCAAGAAAAAGATTATAGTAATGCCTACAAATACCAGAGCCTTCTGATTACGATTAAAGACACCTTATATAACATCGAAACAGATAAGAAGCTTGGTTCTTTGGATCTTGATTTTAAAATATATAAAAAGCAAGGCCAAATAAATTTGCAGGAACAATCAATCAAGCGCCAAAAAATGATTAGAAATACTTTTATTATTGGATTTGCAATAGTAATTATTTTCGCAGGGATATTCTTCAGACAACGGAATCGCATTTCCAAAGAAAAACAAAGAAGCGAGGAATTGTTATTAAATATTTTGCCTGAAGAAACCGCAGAGGAATTAAAAAATACCGGAACGGCTACAGCAAAGAGTTATGATTCTGTTACTGTTTTATTTACCGATTTTAAAGATTTTACTAAGCTGTCTGAAATTCTCACTCCTGAAGAATTAGTTGCTGAAATAAATGAGTGCTTTTCTGCTTTTGATGCCATTATGCAAAAATATGGAATTGAAAAAATTAAAACAATAGGAGACGCCTATATGGCTGCTGGTGGTCTTCCTAAAGTAAATAGTACCCATCCTAGAGATGTAGTTAGAGCCGCAATTGCCATTAGGGAATTTATGAATGAACATAAAATTAAAAAACAAGCTGAAGGGAAATTATTTTTTAGAATTCGAATTGGTATTCATACAGGTCCTGTTGTTTCTGGAATTGTGGGTACAAAAAAATTCGCTTATGATATTTGGGGGGATACTGTAAATACGGCTTCTCGAATGGAATCTTCAGGAGAACCAGAAAAAGTTAATATCAGTGGAACTACATACGAATTAGTAAAAGATAATTTTGATTGTTTTTATCGAGGCAAATTAGCTGCAAAAAACAAGGGTGAAATTGACATGTATTTCGTAGATGCAGAAAAAACTAGTTAAACCCTAACCTTATTTCTATTTTCATGATGAAGTTTTTTATTTGATTCCAACTAGGTAAAAAGGTTAAAACAGAAAATAAAATGAAAAGTACTCTAAAAAATACTTCAATGTGTATAGAGAAGCTACTCTTTAACGAACCCGGTAAGATTACTATTAAAATGGAAGATGGACGTTTATTCATTATTCCCCTAAGATATTTTCCTGATTTGCAAAAGCTTAGTGTTGACAAAAGAAAAAAATACACCATTGTAGATGATAGAACAATTCTTTTTGCCTATTCAGATTTAGTATATCATTTAGAAGACTTTATTGGACTTGAAGGAAAATGGCAGGAAAGGTAAATGCTTGTTGATACAATTAAAGTATAAAAGCCATCAATTTTCATTGATGGCTTTTTTGTAGGAACGATTACCAGGGTTCGGACTTTTTGGAGGATGTAAATTTGGTAATCAAATTTTAATCACAATTGCTCCAACTGGCAAACTTTCCTTGTTAAAATAATTTTCAACAATAGGAGTAAGTTTTTTAAGCTCTTCGTAAGTGTTCATTTTCGCAGACATAACAAAAACGGTTATTGTATATTTTTGGAAATTTTGTTGATG
>CANHLV010000194.1 GCA_947461495.1 Chitinophagaceae bacterium | reverse complement strand
GGATAGATTGTACTATTTTTAGATTATCTCGGACAACAATAATTCTTATAATATTAGTTCATCATCATCACAAAAACACGAAACGTTCCTATGGAACGAAAATTAATCGTCATTTCGGGCTAGAGACCAAACGTTTCTATGGAACGAAAAAGTACATTAGTTATGGTATGAGTATCAAGTATCCAGTATCCAGTATCTAATATCCATTATCCAGCATACCCAGCTTATCCAGCATTCCAGCTTATCCCACCTATCCATCACTACTCCACTCTCTTCACAAAAATATTGCCATTAAAACTGCTCAATTTGTGCTTGCTATCTTTTCTTGAAACCTCAAGTGAGTTGATTTGCAATTTGACTTCAATTTTTCCAAGTTTAGCTTTCAATTCCATTTTTTCAGGAGAAACATCATTATTAGAACCTTGCGAGCCATTCAACAAGCGTTGTAACATGTCATTTAAATTCAAATGAAAAGGCTCTTGATAAAATTCAGCTTTTTCATCTCCTTTTTCCAATATTAGCTGATTTTTACTTTTGGCATTGTAATGAATTTTATATTCAACAGAATCGATTTCAAATTTACCACATTCAGATTCATCGTTTCCATAGATATAGTCGCTCACACTCATGGTATAATCATAACCACTCACATACAACAAATTGGAATTTCCAGTAGTATTGAAATTGACATAATCGTTTCCATCTTCATAACGATTCTCATATTCTAGCCCCATAGCATTCATATAAATTTCAGCCTCGTTATAATAGTTGCTGTTTTTAGCGTTTGTTTTTACTTCTACAATAGAATCAATGTCTTGAGCATACCAGCTTCTGATGGCTGAAAATCCATGAAAATCATCCATGTAATCCAAAATGGAATATACTTCATTGTGCAAAGAATCTGAAAGCAATTTTTCATTTTTGAAATCCAGATTTTCGTTTTTATTATTAAAAATAGATTCATTTTGAATTTTACCGTCTTTTAAAATTGCAGCTTTTTCAAGAATGGCTTTCAATCTTTTCACTTGATAATGTTCACTCACAGAAAACATTCCCCAAGGCCCAAATGAGATCAGCAACAACATTACAGCTAATGAAATGGGAATGAATTTGATATTGGGTTTCCCTAAAATCGTATATACACAAACTACACAAAGCCAGATACCCAAAAACAATACAACATATCGCTTTATGGTTATTCCATAATCATCAATTCGCATTAATATGGCAATGAATAAAATCACTAGCAATGGAATTAATATCACATAAAATATTTTTGAAGCTTTTTTTATCCATTCATTACCTTTCTGATTACCATAAGGATACAACAATAAAAATGTAAGTATTCCCAAAATAGAAACGCAAATGATTAAATAAGAAACAATTCCTTTAGGCCAATCCCACGACAATAAAATTTTGCCTCCGTAGAAATAGAGAATAACCAAATAAAGCCCCAACAAAGACAACAAAATATATTGTGAAAAAATCTTTAACCCTTTTGGATACACTTCTATGGAATCCAATTCATCAAAGTCTTCAGGAATGCCACTCAGAAAAAACCAGGTGTTGAAAATGCCAGCAATGAAAATATAAATATCAAAGTATAATTTTTCATTAATATCAATCTCAAACAACAACTTCATGGAAACTAATGCCAGTGCCAATCCGACATATAGTACACCCGAAAATAAAGCCGATGTCCAAATCCTGATGAAAAGAATTTTATTATGTTGCCAGAATCCATTGATTTGTTTATTGAAAATAAATGGTATAAAAGACACCATTAGATGAGCAGTAATATTGTAAATAGCATACTTAACATAGGGCAAAGCCGTGTTGTGTGTTGACTCCGCATTTGGTAATGTGAAGTAAATAATTACCAGCAAAACAGCCACCAACAGCATCAACAATCTTTTATCTCTGACATTAAACTTTCTCTTGGCTGCAATTATGGAAGCACTGAAAAACAAAGGAATTCCAATACTTGCCGTTAGCATTACATTTACATATGGAAAAAAATTCTTGACATGACTTTCATTTTCGACAAGATAGATACCGATTATGGACGCGATAGTCGCAACTAACAATGTCAATGGAAATCTCAATAAAGTATTTCTTGCATTCGATAAAAGATAATGAAAAGATGGAAGTTTCATGTTTGAATATATTTGTATTTTTTAGAAGTTTTGATCAATAGTTTTATCATTTCGCGTCAGTCAATTTCATTAAACAAACAATTTATTTATGAACATCCGTTGTGGTTGTTTGATGATTTGTAATAATGAATTTATGAGATAAGCAATTGAAGTTAATATATTCTGATTAAAAAACTATTGAACCTGAATTGCATTGATTGATTTATTTTTACAAACAACTGAAACAAAGCAATAAATTAAAAAATATCAGCAATGGATGTAAAAATTCATCCTTCTTGGAAAGTAATTTTGGAAAAAGAATTTTCAAAAAATTACTTTATTCAATTAACGTCTCATCTCAAGACAGAAAAAATGTTGGGGAAGACAATCTATCCTTCAGGATCACTAATTTTCAATGCATTCAATACTACACCTTTTGAAAAAGTTTCAGTCGTTATCATAGGTCAGGACCCTTACCATGGTGAAGGACAAGCCCATGGACTTAGCTTTTCTGTTCCTACAGGCATAAAACCTCCTCCTTCATTAATCAATATTTTTAAGGAAATTGAGAATGACCTTGGCATAAATATGTCGAGAGCTTATGGCAATCTTACCAAATGGGCACAACAAGGCGTATTGTTGCTCAATGCTTCATTAACAGTCAGAGCAGAAGAACCAAACAGTCATGCTAAATTGGGTTGGTCCGATTTTACAGACGCTGTCATACAAAAAATTTCAGATGAACAAGAAAATATTGTCTTTTTATTATGGGGGAAATTTGCTCAGGAAAAAGCAATATTAATAGACCAAAACAGACATTATATTTTAAAAGCTGCCCATCCTTCGCCTTTTTCTGCAGATAAAGGATTTTTCGGCTGCAAGCATTTTTCAATGACTAATGAATTGCTGATGAAAAATGGGAAAGCGCCTATAGATTGGAAATTGTTAACAGATTAAATAAAATCAAGTTTGAAGAATACAATAATTCAAAAGTAAAAATTCAAAATTTAAAAAAAAGAAAGTCAATCGATTTTTACTTTTTAATTTTGACTTTTGACTAAAATAATAAAATGACCTTTTTCAAAAACATCTTCGCTCGCATATGGGCTATCTGGGGACTCATCAGTTTCATCTTTACATTTCTTATAATCATTGGCCCATCCATGATTTCTCATTTGTTTAGAGATGAAAAAAAAGGACAATCTTTCTTTATTAAAGTTTCAAAAATCTGGATGAATATTTGGCTTTTACTAATTGGTTGCCCTGTCAGGGTATATGGTAAATATAATTTTCAAAAAGGGAAAAACTATATTGTTGTGTTCAATCATAATGCCCTACTTGATATTCCATTGTCTGCGCCTTATACACCAGGACCTAATAAAACAATTGGCAAAGCTTCATTTGCGAAAGTGCCCATATTTGGTTGGTTTTATAAAAGAGGAGCTATTTTAATTGATCGTAAAAATGAAAACAGCCGAAGAAAGAGTTTTGAAATGATGAAACTAGTTTTGCAAAAAGGCATGCACATGTGTATTTATCCAGAAGGAACAAGAAACAGAACAGCTGATGTGATGAAACCCTTTTATGACGGGGCTTTCAAGCTAGCCGTTGAAACTAATACCAACATCATCCCCTGTATTATCAGCGGAACAAAAGAAGCCATGCCCATTCACAAATTTCTTTACTTATACCCTACCCCATTAAGCCTTACCTTTCTTCCACCGGTATCACCCCAAGGCGTAGACGCTAAGGAATTGAATAAGATAGTTTTTGAGATGATGTGGAAGGAACTAGCCCCCTAAATCCCCCAAAGGGCAATGTCATTAAGTTAAGGAATTAGTACGCTGGTTTAAAGTTTGTAAATGTTTTATACTTACTCTTTGACTGCGGGTTTTTTCTTATCCGTTCAAAAGTT
>CANHLV010000193.1 GCA_947461495.1 Chitinophagaceae bacterium | reverse complement strand
GTGTTTCCGTCAGTACTCCACACTTCTCTTACAAGTAATCTGTTTTGATTTAAATAGTAATTGCATATGATTTCAAAATTATCGTAATCCTTTTTTTTGAAATCAGGTAAACGATCTTTGTATAGTTTTTTATAAATGTTGATGGATTTTTTAAAGTCGTTACTTGCTATGTATTGCAACTGAAATTTTTCTGCACGCTTTAATCTTTGTTTAATGTAAAGACTGTATTCTTTGAAAACGTTGTCGTATGATTTCCCTAATTGAAAAATAAAATTATTTCTTTTTTTTAAGGTAAAGAAACCATCGGGATTCAATGATAAGTTGAGGTAATTTAAAGTGAACTCGCCAAATTTAAAATGTTGTGAAGCGGTTGTGATGAAAGCCTGTGATACTTCGTTATTCAATTGTTTGGAAAAGAAAATGCCGGCTTGCTGTAAAAAAGCGGGCTGGAATAAATATTTAATGCCAAACTTTTTTTTCCAGATTAACGGCATGACGGCATCATAATCATTTAAAACAATAGCATCCCAATTGTCCGAGATCGTGTCGAGATAAAAGGATTCAGCATAGATAAGTTTGTTGATGGATTTGTTGATACAATCATCCCATTTAGCCTTGTTAATTTGTTGATATGTGAGGTAGTTAAGTTCCAAATCAAAAACTTATTTGAGGTACAAATGTTTTCAAGGAAATATTTTGAATGTCGATACTGAAAGCAATGTTTTTTATAAATCTTTTTTCTCCTATAGTTGACTTGAAGTAATCAGTATAAGGTTTGCTGTATAAAACAGGAAAATAAATATTGACTGTATTCTTTAATAATGACAACTGTAATCCGGCATCATACAGGAATTTCTGTGTTGTTGAATTTAATTTCCAGGCTTCAGCATAAGTGCCTAAGTCGAAAAATATTTTTATAGGCAACTTGAAAGGCAGTACAGACAAGGGATTAACATTATCGGGAATGGTTGTGGAAAAATTCAAAGCACTTAACCAATTATCTGTTTTGCCGATTTTATCACTAAGCAATTCAGTTCTCACTTTGAAGCCGCCATCTTTTATCATGATTTGTTTGCTGCCTGTTCCTTCAAAAGCATTTCTGCTGACGAAATAATTGTTATAGGTATAATCTTCATATCCATTGACAGCACTGAGATTCAAATGATAACGATCTGTTTCATATTTGCTGAGATAAGTTTGTGCACCTGTGTACAAGAACTTGCCTGCAAAGAATCTAACATTCATGCCACCTTGTTTTTTGTAATTGAAATAATAATTACCGGTGAAACCTAATTTCATAAAACCTTTTCCTTGTTCTGCCACTAA
Organism: Chitinophagaceae bacterium; assembly: GCA_947461495.1. GTDB lineage: Bacteria > Bacteroidota > Bacteroidia > Chitinophagales > Chitinophagaceae > Ferruginibacter. Next base: position 2,743 of record CANHLV010000193.1, on the reverse strand, counting down.
TATCGCTTTATAAGGATATAGCTTTCTGTTTTGCTCATAAACAAACTGTAATTGATTAATGTACGACTTGTATATGGGATATGTAATGATGTCTAATTGCTGAAGTGTATCTCTGTTGAAATTCAATGTCGTTTCATTGATGAAATAGGTTTTCCATTGTATGTATTTATTAGTTGTACTTCTGGCGTTGGTATTTGCAAAAACATATTTAATACTTGGTACAAACTTACTGAAGCGAAAATAATTTTTTTGGTCTGTAGAATCTATATATACATTATTGCTGAAAGTCGCTGCTGAAAATGAAAATGTCAATCTTGCATCATTATTTCTGGGAAATAAAGTGTAGGTAGATTTACCGATATAATTAAATTGTTTGGAAGCCGTAGCATAAAGAGGGGCCACAATAAATTGGAATTTGTGTATTGGCAAACTGTAATTATGAATCAATCCGCCAATCATTAGCTTGTCGTAATTATTGAAACCTGCCATTGGCATGAGAGAAATATAATTATGTTTTTCAGTTTCTTTAAGTGAGAAAAATGTAGTTATGCGAATGTCTTTTTTTTGTGGCAAATACAAATTGCCTGTTGTATTCAATAAGGAAAACACCTCCGACAAATCTTGTTTTGAAACCCTTTCAATTGTATTCTTAAAATCTTCCGGATAAGGATGTTTGAACTTCCATTGTTGATAATAAGCTTGCATAGCGCTGTCAAATACGGGCTGTGTCAATTGTGTTTCAAGCAATTGCATCCACATTGCAGTTTTATTGTAAGCAATGAAATTATAATTGAAGTTAGAGAAGTTTTCTGATGGCGTATTGATGGGCTGGTCTTTATGAATACTGCTTAGTGTTGAAGTCATCAAGTCTTCAAAGTTGAAAGGCATTTTATTGTTGAACTTGGGCTCGTTCTGGTATCTGGGATAGTATTTACTTTTGTATCTTTTATCGTAATAAGAATTCATGCCTTCATCCATCCAAGGGAAAAGTCTTTCATTAGTGCCAAGGATTCCATAAAACCAGTTATGGCCAACTTCATGTTCGATAAGGTTGTCTAATTCTTTGCCATCGTCTGTTTTGTCAATTAATGTAATTGTTGGGTATTCCATGCCACCGCCACCTTCTTTAGGACTTTCCACCACACTTACAGTTTCGTATGGATAAAACCCTACCCATTCGCTTTTTGTTTGAATCGCTCTTTTTATATAACGTAGGCCATTTTTCCAATGATTGTTTTCAGAAGGGTAATGATACGCATTGATATTAATAATTCTGTTTTTAATCATCAACGTGTCGTGTTCTGTAATATAATGTTTATCTGCAAACCATGCAAAATCGTGTATGCTATCCTGTGAGTAGGTTAGTGTTTTTAGGTTTTCATGTTCAATTGAAGAAATTAATTTTCCGGTAGATGCTACAATAAAAGAATCTTGCAATGTTATGTTGACAGTGTACTTGCCATATTCGCTATAAAATTCACCTTGGTCGAGATAAGGCATTTCGTGCCATCCGTTTTTATCATAAACTGCAGGCTTTGGATACCATTGGGTGATGTGAAATGCATGGCCAACAAATCCACCTCTTGAAATATTATATGGCAATTTCACATGAAAAGGCGTTTCAATTGTTGTAGATGAATTGGGTAATAAAGGAGTTGGTAAAATCAATTTAACAATATCCTGATGCAAGGGATGATCTGTAATTGTTGCAGTTGTGTTATTTACTTTAAAATTGATTTTGTTGATATATCCTTTTTTCTCATCATCACAAAAATAGAAATCGGCATTTCCATTTTCTATAAGTTGATCACTGAATGCTGTCCTGTCATTCTTATATGCATTTGGCCAAAGATGAATCCAAATGAAATGAAGCGTATCAGGTGAATTGTTTTCATATTGCATGGAAATGTATCCATTCAATTCTTTTGCAGTATCATTTAAGCTGACATCGATGTTATAGTTGATATGCTGTTGCCAATAAATATTTTGCTGAGCAGATGAAAGTAAAGATGCAATCAGAAAAAGAAATACAAAAAGAAAGTTTTTCAACACCTTGATTTTTTTCAAAAATACGAATAACTGTTTATGGAAATTGACAATTCTATTTGCCTTTGCCGGAGAAGATAATTTCGAACGTATAAATCATAATTTTCAAATCGAGCGCCAACGATACATTTTCTACATACAACAAATCGTAAGGCATTCTTTTGATCATTTCCTCAACAGAAGAAGCATAGCCGAATTTCACCATGCCCCAGCTGGTTAAACCGGGCTTTACTTTGAAGAGAAATTTGCATTCAGGATGTTGTTTTACAATTTGATCCACATAAAATTTTCGTTCGGCTCTTGGACCAACCAAACTCATTTCACCTTTGATGATATTCCAGAATTGAGGAAGTTCATCTAATCTCCATTTTCTCATTGTTCTGCCCCAAGAGGTAATGCGGTTGTCGTCTATCGTGCTGAGTTGTGGTCCATTTTTTTCAGCATCAATTACCATAGATCTGAACTTGTACATAAAAAAAGGTTTCCCTTTGTAGCCAATTCGTTCCTGTACAAAAAATATGGGGCCTTTCGAAGAAAAATAAACCCTGATAATAGTATAGATCATTAAAGGCGAAAAAAACAAAATGGCAATAACCGCAAAAAGAATATCAATTAATCTTTTAAAATTCTGTTGCCAGTGGGGGAGTTGTCCGGCATGTATATCAATCAAAGGAATACCCATCACATTGTTGGTATG
>CANHLV010000192.1 GCA_947461495.1 Chitinophagaceae bacterium | reverse complement strand
TGATCCAATTTCAGAAGAGTTGCTATTAAAAGCAGGGGAAGAAATTACAAAAGATCTTGCTCAGAAAATTGAACAAAGCAGTATCGAAACTGTAGAAATTCGTTCTGTTCTAACTTGCGAAAGCAAGCGTGGTGTTTGTGTAAAATGCTATGGTAAAAATCTGGCTTCAGGATCAATCGCTCAGCGTGGAGATGCTGTTGGTATCATCGCTGCTCAGTCAATTGGTGAGCCTGGTACTCAGCTTACCCTTCGTACTTTCCACGTGGGTGGTGTTGCGGGTTCGGCTTCGGTTGAATCTTCATTACTTGCTAAATTTGACGGTACTCTTCAGTTTGATGGTTTGCGTACAGTAAGCACAGAAAACAATGAAGGCAAGAAAATCTCTGTAGTAATCGGTCGTACCGGTGAAATCAGAAACATCGATGTAAAATCAGATCGTTTGTTAAATACCATGCACATCCCTTATGGTGCTATCCTGAATGTTAAAGACGGACAGAAAGTGGCTAAAGGCGATGCAATTTGTACTTGGGATCCGTTCAATAATGTTATCGTTGCTGAAACCAATGGTAAAATTAAATTTGATGCGGTTATTGAAGGTATTACCTATAGAGATGAATCTGACGAACAAACTGGACACAGAGAGAAAGTGGTTATCGAAACAAAAGATAAAACCAAGCTTGCAACCATTATTGTAGAAGGAAAAGAGGTTAAGAAATATAACCTTCCTGTAGGTTCTCATATCGTTATCGAAGAAGGTGACGAAGTAAGAAGTGGTCAGGTGTTGGTGAAAATTCCGAGAGTATTAAGCAAATTGAAAGATATCACCGGGGGTCTTCCTCGTGTAACTGAATTGTTTGAAGCTAGAAACCCAAGCAACCCTGCAGTGGTTTGTGAAATTGATGGTGTGGTTTCTTTTGGAGCCATTAAACGTGGTAACAGAGAAATTAGTGTAGAAGCAAAAGATGGCGTAACACGTAAGTATCTTGTTCCATTGAGTCGTCAAATCTTAGTACAAGATGGTGACTTTGTTAAAGCAGGTGCTGCATTAAGTGATGGCCAAACTGCTCCAGCAGATATCTTATCAATCAAAGGTCCATTCGCTGTTCAAGAATATGTAGTGAATGAAATTCAGGAAGTATATCGTTTGCAAGGTGTGAAAATCAATGACAAGCATATCGAAGTTATCGTTAGACAAATGATGCGTAAAGTAACTATCGAAGATGCAGGTGATACTAAATTCTTAGAAGGAGATACAGAAGACAGATTAGACTTTAACGTTGAAAATGATTACATCTATGATAAGAAAGTAATCACAGACGGCGGAGAAAGTACTAAATTAAAATCTGGTCAGATTGTTACCCTTCGTGATGTTAGAGAAGAAAACTCTATCTTAAGAAGAAACGATAAGAAATTGGTTGAGTATCGTGATGCAAGACCAGCTACATCTTCTCCATTGTTATTGGGTATTACCAAAGCTTCATTAGGAACACATAGTTGGATTTCAGCTGCTTCGTTCCAGGAAACTACAAAAGTGTTGAGCTCTGCAGCCATCTTAGGTAAAACTGATGAGATGCTCGGATTGAAAGAAAACGTAATTACCGGTCACCATATCCCTGCCGGTACAGGTTTACGTGATTTCGAAAACATGATTGTAGGAAGCAAAGAAGAATACGAATTGCTGATGACTACCAAAGAAGCCATGAGCTTCGATGATGAAGAGTAATTAAAATCACTTCAAATACAAAAGCTGTCTCTTAATCGGGGCAGCTTTTTTTGTGTGAAAGGTTCAATAGGTTCCAGAGGTTCAAAAGGTTCATGCCGTTTATTGAAACAATATCACCCAACCTTTTGAACAAATTGAACCTATCAAACCTTTTGAACAAACACTATCCAACATCCAGCTTATCCAACCTATCCAGCATTCCTCCCTCCCAAAACTTTGCTAAAAACAAAATCCCCTCCATTGAATTGTAACTGATTGTATTTATCTTGCCGCCACATAAAAATTTATCAATGCAAATGAAAAATCTATCCCTTTTGTTGAATGTTATTCTTTTTATCGCTGTTGGTGTATTGTATTATTTTCAATTCTCCGGGAAAAAAGATTGTCAGAAAAAGACTAAACAATTTTCGCCAACTTGTAAACCTACAAGCTCTTCTGCTCCTTGCTTTGCTTATGTTGATTTGGATTCACTAAATGAAAAAATTAGTTATATAAAAGACAACAGAAAAGCGCTTGAAAAAGAACAGGAAACCATTGAAACAGAATGGGAAGCTAGTTATAGAAATCTCGAAAATAAAAAGAATAACTTTTTAAAAAGAGGTAATGCTATTACTCAATCAGAAGCAGAAGCTTTTCAAAATGAACTCATTCAAGAACAGCAACAAGTAGACACTAAAAAACAAACGTTAACTCAAAAGCTGAATGAAAAAAGTTACAAATTCATGGATGATATTCAACAAAAACTGAAAGATTTTTTAGAAGAATATAATAAAGATAAAAGGTTTACATACATCTTCTCTACCGGGAATGGTCTGGATTATATGGTTTACAAAGACAGTTCATATAATATCACCCCTGATGTGATAACAGGAATGAATGAAATGATGTCAGCTGAGAAGTAAAGTATACAAAAATAAATGTTACCTTCAATCCCGTTAATTCAACGGGATTTTTTATTCAATATATTAATAATGACATCAACAAACCATTCGTTTAAACCAACTTTGGGTTTATTTGATTCCACAATGATTGTAGCCGGCTCAATGATCGGTTCCGGCATTTTTATTGTAAGTGCAGATATGCTTAAAGACCTTGGCAGCGCTGGTTGGTTGATTGCTGTGTGGCTGATTACCGGATTTATGACATTGACTGCAGCTTTAAGCTATGGTGAATTGAGCGGTATGTTTCCAAAAGCAGGCGGACAATACGTTTATCTTAAAGAATCCTACAATCCATTGGTTGGGTTTTTGTATGGCTGGAGTTTCTTTTCAGTAATTCAAACAGGCACCATAGCTGCTGTGGCAGTTGGGTTTGCAAAATTTGCAGGTTATTTCTTTCCGGTATTGGCATGGGATGATGCAAATACATTTAATGTAATGGGACTTACTGTTCATTATGCACAGATGGTTGGAATTGCACTTATTGTATTACTAACGTTAATTAATACACGAGGCATTCATACCGGTAAAATCATTCAGACTATTTTCACATCCACCAAACTGATTTCTTTGTTCGGGTTGATTATTGCAGGTTTCATTGCTTTCAAATGGGATGTTTGGAAAGCAAACTGGGAAAACCCTTGGATGATACAAAAATTAACCAAAACAGACGGTGTCATTGGCTCACAAGCTTTAATCAATGGAGCCATTTTAGGCGCTATAGCAAGTGCCATGGTAGGCAGTATATTCAGTAGTGATGCATGGAACAACGTAACTTTCATTGCAGGGGAAATTAAAAACCCTAAAAAGAATATAGGCATGAGTCTGTTTTTAGGCACATTGATTGTGACCTTGATTTATGTATTAATGAATGTGGTTTATCTAGCTACAGTGCCCATGCACGAACTGGCATTTGCAAAAGACAATAGGGTAGCACTAAGCGCCTCTGATGCTATTTTCGGAAGTAGTGGAACCATCATCATTGCTGCCATGATCATGATTTCCACATTTGGCTGCAACAATGGTTTGATATTGGCAGGTGCTAGAGTTTATCACACTATGGCACATGATAAATTGTTTTTCAAAAAAGCAGAATCGCTGAATAAAAATGCAGTGCCTGAGTGGGCTTTGTGGATTCAATGTGTCATGGCTTGCGCACTTTGCCTGAGTGGTAAATATGGTGATTTATTGGATATGGTTTCATTTATCGTGGTGATATTTTACGTGCTCACGATTTTAGGGATTTTTATATTAAGAAAAAAACTTCCTGATGCAGAAAGACCTTACAAAGCTTTTGGTTATCCTGTTTTGCCAATTATTTATATTGTGATGGGCATTAGCTTTTGTACGTTGTTGATTATCTACAAACCACAATTTACATGGCCAGGTTTGATTATTACATTGATTGGAATTCCATTG
>CANHLV010000191.1 GCA_947461495.1 Chitinophagaceae bacterium | reverse complement strand
GAAATAAACAGGTATCAATGCCAACTCCCAGAAAAAATAAAAGGTCAAAGCATCAAATGCCATAAACACGCCCATTAATCCTGCTTGCGTTAACATCAGTAAACCATAAAAAGAGCCTGGCTTTTTTAAATTTTCATTTTTACTTGCTAATAATATCAACGGAAATCCAATTGCTGTCAGTAATGTAAGCATGCGCCCTGTTCCATCTAGTCCGATAAAATAATTTGCGCCTAAATATTTCAACCAGATATAACTCACATTGTTATATGTCATGTATTTCTCTGTGTCTGTAAAAAACAAACTTGCAATGGAGACTCCCAATGTGAGTAGTGAGAAAACGATAGCAGTATTTTTTGCATGTTTTTCGTTAACAGCAAATAAACAGAAAAAGCCCGCCAAAATAGGCAGCCAAATCAGTAAGTCCGGAAATGTAATGTAATTACCCAATTTCTTCTATTTTATTATAAAAACAATTGTATGAAAAATAAGATCAGCATGCCAATAACCATCAACAGCACATAAGCGCCAACTTGTCCGCTTTGTAACCAACGTAATTGTCTGCTGCTGTAATTCACAGCTTTTCCAACTCCGTTCACTGCGCCATCAATGACTTTTGATTCTATGATATTATTGAAAAATGCAGAGATTGATTTTAAAGGATTTACGATTGCAGCTTGGTACAATTCATCTACATACCATTTATTTTCCAACACCTTACCGAAACCGTTAGCTTCGCCTTCTACTTTATAATTTTTGAATTTCATCCATGCAAATGAAATAGAAATGACTACTAAAATTGTAGACAATCCCATCAACATGTATTCTGTATTGTGATCCAAATGATGTTCCGCAGATTTCACAACAGGTGATAAATAACTGGCTAATTCATGATGGCCGCCAAGCACTTCAGGCACTCCAACATAACCACCAATAATACTGAGTATGGCTAAAACAATCAGCGGAAAAGTCATGGCTGCAGGGCTTTCATGCAAATGATGTTCCTGGTCATGTGTACCACGGAATGTTCCGGTGAATGTTACAATGTACAATCTGAACATATAGAATGCAGTGAGCAAAGCAGCAAATAATGCAACGCCATACAAAACTGGACTATGAGCAAATGTTCCGGCTAATATTTCATCTTTAGAGAAGAAGCCAGAGAAGCCAGGAATGCCTGCTATGGCCAAACAACCAATGAAGAAAGTTACACTTGTAATTTTCATATGCTTGTGCAAGCCGCCCATTTTGCGAATATCTTGTTCTCCGCCCATTGCGTGTATTACAGAACCACTTCCTAAGAACATCAATGCTTTAAAGAATGCGTGTGTCAATACATGAAATACAGCGGCAACATAATTTCCTGTGCCTAATGCAAGGAACATAAAACCCAATTGACTCACTGTTGAATACGCCAATACTTTTTTAATATCGTTTTGTTTGATGGCAATTGATGCTGCGAGTAAAGCAGTGGCCAATCCAACTATGGTAATGACTGTTTGAGTTTGATGTGCTAAAGAGAACAACGCGTTGCTTCTGGCAATCATGTAAATACCTGCTGTCACCATCGTTGCGGCGTGAATCAATGCACTCACAGGTGTTGGACCCGCCATCGCATCTGGTAACCAAGTATATAAAGGAATCTGTGCACTTTTACCGGTAGCCCCTACAAAAAGCAACATCGTTATTCCAGTAATGTCAGTAGCTGATAATTTTGCTAAAGATGCTGCAGAAAATACCACATCATATTGTACCGATCCGATTTTTGTAATCAACCAAAACAAAGCCAATAAAAACCCTAAATCGCCAATTCTGTTCATGATAAAGGCTTTTTTCGCGGCATCTGTGTAATCTGTATTTCTGAACCAGTATCCAATCAATAAATAAGAACACAATCCTACGCCTTCCCAACCGATGAACATGATAACGAAATTTCCGCCCATCACCAACAACAACATAGAGAAAACAAAGAGATTTAAATACGAGAAATATTTTGCGAAATTCATGTTCTCTTCATCATGCATGTATGAAGTTGAATACACATGAATTAAAAAGCCAACGCCTGTAATAATCAAGAGAAATAAAGAAGAGAGCTGGTCTATTTTATAATCAAACCCAATTTTAAAATTCTCTAATCTGATGAAATCAAAAAAGTGAATCGTAGCCGTGTTGACATTTTTTACTTGAAAGAAAACCAACAGACTCAACACAAATGAGCCTAAAATAACGCCACTACCAATAATCCCTGATAATGATTTAGATAAAGACTTTCTTCCCAAACCATTAATTAAAAAACCAATCAATGGTAACACCGGAATCAGCCAAACCAATTTAAATATATTATTCATAAGCAATGAAAACGAATTCAAAAAATGAATTCAGTTTATTAGTTTTTAAGTCTGTTTAAAAAGTTCACATCCACGGTATGTACGTTTCTATACATCATTACAATAATAGCCAAGCCCACACTTACTTCGGCAGCTGCCACTACCATAATAAAAAACACAAATACCTGAGCATCACTGGCAAAATAAGGTGACGCTTTTGCCACTCCACTCATGGCATGCATTTTAGAAAACGCAACCAACAAAAGGTTCACAGCATTTAGCATCAACTCCACACACATGAAAATGATAATGGCATTACGACGAACCAAAACACCAACAATACCGATGGTGAATAAAGCAAGCGATAAAATGATATAGGCTTTAATATCCATAAATAATTTTCTTTTTACTGATTTGCAGTTTCATCTTTTTTACCAATCACCACAGCTCCAATCATTGCACTCAAAAACAACACACTACTGATTTCGAAAGGAAGTACATAATTCTTAAATAAATTCATACCGAGCACTTTAATTAATCCTTGGTCTCCTACTTTCATTTCTACTAATTGCTCAACATCTATTTTCATTACTGCTGAAACCAATACTAATAATAAAGCACCTCCTGTAATCACCCCTACCAATTGTAAGCGATAATTTTTAACAGGCTCAGTTTCTGCATTGAGATTCATCAACATCACCACAAACAAGAATAACACCATAATGGCGCCTGCGTAAACAATGATATTTACAATCGCCAAAAACTGTGCATTCAATAAAATATAATGGCCGGAGATGGCAAAGAAAACTACAATCAGCCACAATACACTATGCACAGGGCTTTTGCTGGAAATCATCATAATGGCACTTCCAATCGCCATTACTGATAATAAAATAAAAACTAGTGTTGTTAAATTCATTATTAATTAGTTAACCGTTGATTTATTTGCTCTGTTACCCAATGCTTTTTTATATTCTTCGGGACTTTCTTTTGGATGTGGAATCAGCAATTCATTTTTTGCATACACAAATTGCTTACGCTGGTAATCAGCAGGAGCAAAAGTTTCGCTTAAATAAATGGCATCTTTCGGACAAGCCTCTTCACACAATCCACAGAAGATACAACGCAACATGTTGATTTCATATTTGGCTGCATATTTCTCTTCACGATATAAATTTTCTTCGCCAGGTTGTCTTTCTGCTGCTTCCATGGTGATCGCTTCTGCAGGACAAGCAACTGCACACAATCCACATGCCGTACAATTTTCACGACCTTCCTCATCACGATTCAAAATCTGCATGCCTCTGAAAACAGGACTGAATGGTCTTTGTTTTTCAGGATAGTTAATGGTTGGTTTCTTTTTGAAAATATGACTGAATGTAATCATCATACCTTTAAATATAGCCGGCAAATACAAGCGTTCAGTAAAGCTCATTGGCTTTCTGCTGACTTGTTTCGCTTTTGATGTTAATGCTTGCATTGGTTATAATTTAAAAGTCAAAAATCAAAATTTTAAAATTATGATAGACTATCCTTTTTTACTTTTGAATTTTTACTTTTTACTTTTTAATGAAAATACAAAATCGATGCTCCTGTGGCCAGCATATTAAACAATGCCAATGGAATTAAAATTCTCCAACCCAAATGCATCAATTGATCGTATCTGAATCTCGGAATTGTCCATCTTACCCACATGAACAGGAATATAAAAAATACCACTTTTGCCATTAAAGCAACGATACCTAAAATCGCTGCAATATTG
>CANHLV010000190.1 GCA_947461495.1 Chitinophagaceae bacterium | reverse complement strand
CAACAATGGTTTCAATGCAAAAAAAGGAATGGCATTGAATATCAAACCCGATGAAAATGTAAATACTGCTTTTGCTAATCCTGATTTTAAAGAAGAGTCATATACTCAAAATACCAGGCAGCAATTGTTTGAGAACCTCACCACGCAAGACGATCATTTGATGCATATTGTAGGTATTGAAAAATCTAAAGAGGGCAAGACCTTTTTCATCGTCAAAAATTCATGGGGCGAAACCGGACCTTTCGGTGGATATGTGCATGTGTCGGAAGCTTATTTTGCCATGAATACAATTAGTTTGGTAGTTCCTAAAGCAGCTCTGGGAGTGGGGTTGAAGGAGAGGATCAATGTAAAATAATGAATGTAAAATATCCAATGTAAAACTGGGATTTAGGAAAAAATATTAGAGATAGATACTGAATTGTATTTGATGCCTCTGTTGGTGTTTTCACCAACAGTAGTTAATAATGGTATAGATAGATACTGAATTGTATTTGAAGTTGTATATGTATTTTTGAAAGGTGGCTCCCTTCCTCCTTTGGGGGAAGGGTTGGGGATGGGGGCTTTTGATGCCTCTGTTGGTGTTTTCACCAACAGGTAAATGAGATATAAGAAAATCCTTGTTGGTCATAAGACCAACAAGGGCAGACGGAATTGTAATTGAAGTTGTATCAGTATTTTTGAAAGGTGGCTCCCTTCCTCCTTTGGGGGAAGGGTTGGGGATGGGGGCTTCTAACACCAAACATTAAAATAAAAAAGTTGAATTCTCCAATAGTCTACATTACCATAACCGGGATGTTTTTATCTGTACTGTTGTTTTTTTATAACAAAGGTTATAAAAGCGCAAACGCCTATCTGGCAGGGTTTATGTTTCTATTCTCTTTCTTTCTATTTATTCAATTTGTTTTTTTATATAGTCATGATTTGCATCTTATCATGTGGTTTGTGGCTGGGTTTCCTTCATTATTTTATTTGACAGGTCCTTTTGCGTTTTTATACGTAAGAAGCATTTTGAGAGACAACACCAGACTTTCCAGATTAGATTACCTTCATTTTTTGATTTGCATATTGGTTTTCATTGGAGCTATACCTTATATTTTTTCCAATTTTGAACATAAGCTGATGATGGCCAGGGCCTTTGAAAGCAATAGCTGGAGTGGGGTTAAAATTAGACCCAATGCCATTTTTCCTCCCATGTTAAATAGGACTTTACGTCCTATACATTTGTTGGTATATGCAGTTGTAATCTGGCTTACCATTTATAAATACAAAGCCAAACTGTTCAAAAACAGCAACCACTCCCATGATTTCTTGATTACCAAAAAATGGCTTCTGGTGTTCTCTTGTTTTGTGCCGCTGATTGCCATCTTTCATATTCTTTTATTTTACAACTCTACGATTGCCCAAACAAAAACAATTTTCATTTTACAGAGTTATCAACTAATTGTTATTTTTTCAATTATTTATGTTTTGATGATTGCATCTTTGCTCTTTTTCCCTCATATTTTATATGGGATGCCTGTAAAAATTTATCTGCCTTCTGAAAATCTAATTCTTAAATCAGCAAATGAAATCGTTACTGCAGAAAATAAAGAATCGCAAAATCAAGATAAAAATCTAGACATTCAACAACAGCTTCTGACTACAGAAAAATATGTACAGTTATTCTCCGGAGACTACCTGCAAGAATTAAATGACAAACTATATAAATGGATCGAACAAAAACATTTCCTCGATCCTGAAACCAATATCTCTACACTCGCTGTTCAAATTAAAATCCCACAGCATCATCTCAGTTACTATTTCAATACCATTTTGGAAATAAAGTTTACCGACTGGCGCAACAACCTGAAAATTGATTATGCGACTACATTGATAGACCAGGGAACTTACAAATCCATCACGCTTGAAGCACTTAGTCTTCAATGCGGGTATTTATCTCAATCTACTTTTATCAGAGCCTTTAAAAACGCTAAAGGGGTGACGCCTTCGGAGTATATGAAGGGTGTTTAAGTTTAAGGGTTTAATGTTTAATGGTTTAATAGTTCAATTTGTTCAATGGGTTCAATTTGTTCAATGGGTTCAAAACGTTTTTTTCTGAAGAAAAATGTAACCTCTTGAACCTCTTTTGAACCTTTTGAATGGTTGAAACCGTTAAACCAGCGCAGTGAATTAAACCATTAAACCAGCGCAGCGAATTAAACCTTTCAACTGCATCATTACCCTAATTCCAAATACTGATTTTCCATACTGACCAAAAAATGAATATCAGCTTTTAGTGCAGTGAAAATTTTAATAATGGTATCAATGGTGGCACTATTGGCACTGCTTTCCAGTTTGGATATTTGTGATTTTTGAACACCGACCAGTAATCCTAATTGCGCTTGTGTTAATTTGCGTTCTTGTCGAGCTGTTTTTATCATTCTTCCCAAAATATCCATCCTCAGCTCATATTCATAGACTGATCTTTCATCGCTACCTATTTTCCCAACATATTTGTCTTTCAACTCATCAAGTGATTTGTATTGTATGCCTGAATTTTTCATGATTTATTTTTTAGGGTCAAAGTATTTTCTTTTTATTAATACAGCTTTATTGATCTCTCGAATTGGAATTTTATCGGTTTTTTTTATAAAACCATGAGTGGCAACAACCAAAGTTTGCTTGTTATCTGATTTATCCCAAAATGCAAGCAGTCTGATTTGTAATCCCGTATGTTGAATCCTGAATTCCCAAATATCATGATGTATTTTTTTAAATAATTTCGGATCATTTGTTTGTTCTGCCAAATCAATCAGGTAAAGAATTTTTACAATCACCTTTCTATCCAGACTGTCTAAAAATCGTTCTGTATTTTCTAAAAATATTGTTTCAAAAAATCTCAATTGAATACTATTGACTAAATTAACAATAAGTTTCTAAATATAGAAACAATAAATGGTATAATTTCCAATTTATTTACCAATGCAAATAAATCCATAGTGAATAAATTTCCTTGAGGTTTTCAACTGAAAATCATGATATTTTCATCATCGTGTAGCTTAAAAATTGGTACAATGCACAGTAATCTCTTTAATCTTATGTACGGATTAACCTATTGAATAAATTCTTCGAAAGGTTTGTTTCTGAAGAAAATGTAATCTTTTGAACCTTTTGAACCAATGAAACCTTTTGAACAAATATTTCGAAAACGTTTTTTTCTGAAGAAAAATGTAACCTATTAAACCCTTTGAACGACTGAAACCTTTTGAACATTAACCACTACAAACATTTCAAAACCTCCCTTGGTGTCATAACCGGCAGAACACTTTTTTTATAATCTTTTGTATTTCTTGTAACTATACATTCGATATTTTGGTTAGTAAGTGCGGAATAATATTGAATGGCATCTTCAAAATCTGTAAAATCAGATTGTAATGATTTATTGACGATGTCTTTTGAAGCTTCCAGCATGATAGTCCATTCGTTTAATGCGGTTAACATTTTAATGGTTTCAATATGCGAAAATTGTCTGCGGAGAATATAATAAATGTTGTTATACGACAATGCACTTACATAAATTTTACTTTTCCCTTTTAATGAAAAATCAAAAAGTTTGGCCGCATCTTCCGAAAAAGGTTCACGGTCTGCCAAAAAATCGATAATGATGTTGGTATCCAGAAAAATGGTGTTCATAAATAGCTATTATTTTTTAAACCCGGATTTTGCAGTTGGAATCGTGATGAAAGGAAAAAAGGCAATAAAGACGGGCGGTTGCGCCGAAATTTTGGACGAAAGCATAATGAATTATGTTGAGATCAAAATATCAAGCAAACGCTTGTCTTTGCAGCATTTTTTTCTTGTAATAGATTTCAACTGCAAAATCTGGGTTAAAAGCAGTTTTATTTTATTATTTGATGGATACTATAAATCCTTTTTTGAAAGGGCATTGCCCAATTCTTTTTTATAGTCAAAATCTTCAGGCAATTTCAACTTGCCTTTTAATTTTAATATAGCCGGATCAATAGCATCTATTTTATCAGCATCCATAACCAAAGATTTCAGATAGTTTTCAACCAAATGCGAGAGGCTTTTTTGTTTGGATTGGGCATATAATTTTGCAGCGCTTATCACCGAGCCGTCAATTGTTAAGGTAAGTTTTGTAATCATATTACACGTGTTTAATTTAAATAAAAATACGTGTTTATTTTT
>CANHLV010000189.1 GCA_947461495.1 Chitinophagaceae bacterium | reverse complement strand
GATGTTTATATAAATTATCTGGGAAAAAGATTTGTAAGAATTGCACCTGCTTTTTATGCTGCAATTTTAGTCTATGCCATCGTTGATGCTGGTTTTCAAATGCAACAAATCGATTGGCAATATATTTTTTTATCAGCTGCTTTTGTTAGGACTTTTTTTTCAATTAAAACTGCTTTTGCACCTCATTTTTGGTCTTTGGCAACTGAATGGCAGTTTTATCTGGTACTTCCTATTATGATTGGGATTGGAAAGAAAATTAATTTCAAGAAAATGATTTTTTTATTTGTTTGTATTGCATTTGTATTCAGAGCAATCGTTTGGATACAAAATGAAGATGTAAACAATATTATTAATTATTCATTACCCAACAGAATTATTGAATTTATCAATGGTATTGTTATTGCTAAATTATACCTAAGCAACAAGAAGAGATGGTTTACTCATTCTTCCTTTATGATCGTTGTTGGTGTTGCTATTGCATTTGCCGGAAGAATTCTAATGAGTGCTTATTTTCAAGATCGTCAGGACATAATAGGGTATATTTCTAGAGTAATCAATATACCAGTATTGACTGCGGGTTATGCCATTATTGTTATTAATACCTTGAATTCCAAATCAATATTTTCTCGTTTTATGGGTTCAACATTAATGTCCTTTTTAGGCAAATATTCATACAGCATGTATTTATGGCATTGGCTTATAGCAGAATATGTTTCAAAATTGTTCATGAATTATTTTCATGGAAATAAAATTCCAACGTTATTGTTTTCATATATAGTATCAATACTTATTTTGATTCCCATTTCAATGCTATCATATTATTTGTTTGAATCTTTTTATTTTAAAAAGAAGCATTTTGTCATCAGTAGTTAATCTCGAAAAAATGCAATTAGATAAAGTTTTGATGCCAATTCCCTGGTTTGCGCCTGCTTTTAAAGCCGGTGGCCCGGTTCAGTCGGTGGTCAACATGTTGAAACATTGCAATGAATTTATGGATTTTTATATTGTGACTCCTGATTCAGATATTGATCATACAAAACTGCAGATTAGTAAAACTGATGCTTGGGTTGAATTTGATGAGAATACGCATGTTAATTATGTTTCTAAGCAAAATCGATTTTCGAAACTCATAAAAATCTTCAAAAGTCAAAAGTATCCCGTTGCTTTTATGACTGGTATTTACTCGTTTTCATTTACTTTACTACCATTAATATTTGTAAGGTCGTCAAGAAAGATATTGTCAGTAAGAGGTATGCTACATCCTCCTGCATTAGCTCAAAAAAGGATCAAGAAAAAAATTTATTTGGCCTTTTTGAAGCCGATTTTACGACTTAAAAAAGTTGAATTTCATGCAACTGATGATACAGAAAAACAGCATATTCTTGCAGTTATGGGAAATGATGTTAAAATATGGGTTGTACCCAATATACCCAGAATTATTGGCGTTAAGCCGATTTCAAAGCAAAGCGGATGTTTGAAATTGTTGACTGTTGCGTTGATTGGGCCAATGAAAAATCATCTCAAAGTACTATTAGCATTGACGGAGTGTAAAGGAGAGATTGAATATGATATTTGCGGACCTGTTTATTGGCCTGATTATTGGGAAGAATGTTTGAAAGTAATACAAACACTCCCCCAAAACATAAAGGTTCGTTATCATGGTCCAGTTCCTCCTCAAGAATTAATTCATTATTATCAAGAAAGCCATATTTTTATTTGTCCTAGTCAAAGTGAAAATTATGGGCATGCCTTGTTTGAATCTTTCAGTGCAGGTAGGCCTGTGATAACCAGCTACAATACACCATGGAATAATTTATCAGAAAATAATATTGGATTAAATGTTTCTGTTCAAAACAAAGAATTGAAAATGGCCATTGATTTTTTCTCCGAAATGAATCAGGATACATATAATTCATGGAGCCAGCAGGCATCTGATTTTGCCATAAAAAATGCTATGATTTCTTCAACACAAAAAAAATATCAACAAATGTTTTCGAATGAAAAGAATGTTGATTCATTCAAATTGTAAACTATTTTTTTAATAATTTTTTCATTTTAAAAAGTACAAATCATAAGATTTATAAAAACAAATACTAACGTTAGCGAATACCTTATTTTTCTGATTAAGTTCATTACTTTATTTCTATTTTTTTATTATGGTACGGAGGCTATTATCGCATTAAGCGCACCCGGAGGTCATTATTCAGCATTTATCTCTAATAATCTCGACTATGTTAGTTTTATTAAACGGTCATTAATCACTGGCTCTAGGTTATTGTTATCTGTATTTAAAATAGAGACGTATCAACTGGATCCATTTATCGTAAGAATAAAAAATGGGGTAGGTGTCAGAATCGCACATGGTTGTGTGGGCTATGGTGTATATAGCTTTTGGTTTGCATATGTATTAGCCAACCGATATGAAATAAAGCGAAAAATTATTTTAATCATTTTTGGTTTGTTTGTATTGTGGTTCATCAATGTCATAAGAATAAGTTTGTTATTGATAGCCATGCAAAATAAATGGCCTATGCCTTTGGGCTGGGATCATCATACCTGGTTTACAATATTTTCTTATGGTGCTATTTTGATATTTTTGTTCCTGAGTGAAAAAAAACAATCCAATTTATTTAATCAATAAGTTATCCAATGGAAGATCAATCAATAATAGATCACAACAGAAAAAAAATTTATGAAAAACTGGATTATTTGTCCGAGCCACCGGGATATAAAGCTGAGGTTTCATGGATTGTTCAAAATCAAATAGCAGCAACTAATGGGGTTCATTATATTGACAGGATTGGTAAATTAAATACATATCCTTATTACGAGCTTCCAGTTCCTCAAACAGTCGGACAAAAAATCATGTTAGATATTGGTTCAGGCTGGGGGAGATGGTTAATCAGTGGTCACAGAAAAGGCTATATACCAGTTGGGGTGGACATCAGACTTGAATTTTGTGAAACGCAACAAGAAACATTAAAGTTTCATCAAGTTAAAGGATATTCTGTAGTTGGTGATCTTGAGAATTTACCTTTCCAATCTTGTATATTTGATTTGATTTGGTCATTCAGTGTGATTCAACATACACACATTGATCGATTAACCAATTGTTTGAAAGCCATAGACAATATGCTTACATCAAGCGGGTATACTTACCTTGAATTTCCTAATAAGAATGGACTTAGAAACCGGTTTGGGCCAGCAAAACACCAAGACGCTTATAAGGACGATTATAATAGTTGGGATGTAAGATATTACTCTCCGCAAGAGTACAAATTGATTTTCGAAAAATATCTTAGCTCTTTCAGTTATACCAATCACAGTTTTTTGGGTATCGGAGTGTTGAAAGAAGATTTGAAATATGTATCCTTGAAAAACAAACTGCTTTGTTCCCTTTCTCTGCTGTTGTCTTCCATGACTCATGTGGTCCCAGGTATGAAATCATTATCTGACAGTTTATATATCAAGGCCTTCAAGAAATCAAATTCTTTTGAAAATTCTGGAAGGAATCAATTTGTAAAAAATCATCAATCTGTAATTTTTAACAACCTTGATATTGTTCCTTTGTTGAAATGTCCAAAATATGGCGGCTCACTTGTTTTGAGCAATGACAAAAAAAAGTTGTTGTCTGAAGAAGCCGGGATTTATTATCAGGTGGTGAATGACATACCAATCCTGATTAGTAGTGAAGCTAATCGTATATAAGCAGTTAAATACAAAAAATTAATAGAAAAATAAGATGATTTTAATAGGAATAAACGCTTACCACGCTGATGCTTCTGCTGCAATATTTGTAAACGGCATTATGATTGCGGCAATTGAAGAGGAGCGATTTACAAGAGTAAAGCATTGGTCGGGGTTTCCGGTAAAGGCAATTGAATTTTGTTTGAAAGAAGTCGGTATTGGAATAGAGCAGGTTGATTATTTCTGTATCGGCAGAGATCCCAAAGCCAAATTTTTAAAAAAGGTATTGTTTCTGTTATCACATCCTTTTGTCAGTTTGCCGGCCATTAAAGAAAGATTTTCAAACAGTAAAAAAGTTGGCAGCATAGATTCAATTTTATCTTCTCATTTTGGATTGCCACAGGAGAAATTCAAAGGGAAAATAAAAAACATCGAACATCATATCAGTCATATTTCATCTGCTTTTTTTGCTTCTCCTTTTGAGGAATCTGCGTGTTTATCAATTGATGGATCCGGTGATTTTACCACCACCATGACAGGATACGGAAAGTTGAATCATATTGATGT
>CANHLV010000188.1 GCA_947461495.1 Chitinophagaceae bacterium | reverse complement strand
TCGAAATACTTCTCAGCTTTTTTAGCCTGATTTTCCAAACTTTTCAGTTGGTTGTTGATTTCGAACAACAAATCTTCAATACGTGCTAAATCTTGTTCAGCCGCATCTAGTTTTAATTTGGCTTCTTTTTTTCTTGTTTTGTAAATGGTAATGCCGGCTGCTTGTTCCAACATTTTTCTACGACTGTTTTCCTTATCCTTGATGATGTCATCTACCATTCCTAATTCAATGATGGCATAACTATCGGTACTTACACCGGTATCCATAAACAGGTTGTGAATGTCTTTCAAACGGCAAGTCACATCATTCAAACGATATTCACTTTCACCACTCTTATAATATTTTCGGCTAATCGTTACCGTACTGAATTCAGTTGGTAACAGGTTTTTTGTATTTTCAAAAGTCAAGCTCACTTCAGCCAATCCACTGGCACTTCTGGTTTTACTTCCGTTGAAAACCAAACTTTCCAAATTCTCACTTCTTAGGTTGCTGATTTTGTGTTCACCGATTACCCAACGAATACTATCGATGATATTACTTTTACCACAACCATTGGGGCCGATGACACCGGTAATGCCTTCGTCGAAATTGAGAACGGTTTTGTCGGCAAAACTTTTAAATCCTTTGATTTCAAGACTCTTTAAACGCACTGTATATAAAATTTTTAGGCAGCAAACCTACGTGAAAAAGATTGATTTTATTACGAAAAACAGGGATTTTCAACAACCTTGCTGAAAAAAGTATTTCGAATCGTCAATTTAGAATTAGCGAACCTTAAATATAGCCATATTTGAACAATTTTTACTGTTGATTTCATGAATTTTCCCATTCTTTACGCTCAAGTTTTTCACAATCGGAAAATTTGTTAAAGTATTAAAATCTGGTAAAAAAAATGCGATGTTTTAGTATTCAATCATACATTCGCAACACAAAATTTAAAAACATGAGAATTTCACTTGTAATTTTATCCGTATTTATTTCAACTGTGGCGTTTGCACAGCCAAAAATCTACAACCAGGCCATAGTAAATACAACTACCAACGTTATAGCACCTGAAGAAGAAGCCGTTGAAAGTATAGCACAAGAACCCCGTGGTGGCATGAATTTCAGAAACATGATGGACGGTGAAACAAAATTCGTGACCTACCTCAAAGGAGATTTGGTAAAGACATCAATTAAATCAGAAATGGGCAAATCAACCGTTTATCGTGATAATTCGAAAAAACTCACCACCATGGTCATGGAAATGATGGGGTCTAAAAACGGATTCTACGCTTCCGATGATGATATGGCAAATATGCAGAAACGTAGAGACAGCATGATGTCAGAAAGAAGAAAAGCAGATACGAATATGGCTAAAAGAATGCCTCCTATGGAAAGAAGCCAAGGGACAACAGATATCAGCGTTACCGGCGAAACTCGCAAAATTGCTGGCTATAATTGTATCAAAGCCTATCTCATCACTTCAAGAATATTGGGATTAAAAGATACTGCAGTAATCTGGTACACACCGGAATTCAAATTAAACAATGTCTTATCTACTGGCGGCATGAATAGCATTCCAGGAATGGGCAATATGATGCCAGGCTTGAATGGATTAGATAAAGTAGAAGGCTTTGTGATGAGATACGAAATGAAAATGCGTCGTAACAGAAGAATGGAGGTTGAAGTAACCAAAGTAGACCTAACCAAAGAAGTAGAAGCCAAAGAATTCGATTTGCCAAAAGACATTGAAATCAAGCCGATGAGTGAAATGCAGAATATGTTTAGAGGCGGCGGCGGTGGTGGATTTATGAGAGGTAGAGATTAGTTAATGTAAAATGTAGAATATTGAATGTAAAATGTAAAAGTGGGATTTTGGGAAATGAAACTATCATCTTCTCATGAAATTTCGGTGTAAAAATAAAGCCTTCGTGTTTCTTTGTGCCTTAGCGTCTTAGTGGCAAAAACCTTTGCGACCTTGCTTCTTTGCGAGCTTTGCTTTAAACCAATTCGTGCATTCGTGGCAACCCAATATAACACAATCGTTCCCCCTTGGGGGATTGAGGGGGCTAAAAAATCCCGCGATTTACATCAGCGGGATCTTAATTTTATAAATTTAAATTTCAATTACAACTTATCAGCAGCTGCATTCTTTTTCTCATACTCAGCTGCTTTTGCAGGATTCTTTTTCAAGCCATAAATATCTGCAAGGTAGCCTAATACGATTTTGTAATTTGCTTTTTGAACTGGCGTTTTTGATGGAATAGCTTCGTAATATTTTAAAGCCATTTCCGAGAATACAATACATTCGTCCATTGATACGTTAGCAACAGCCTTCATATCATTTCTCTTCTTCACGTCTTCCGGTTTCGTGCCTTTAATCATGTTGCTGTTGTTTATCAGATCTGCAGACATGTTATACAAATGGTTACACATCAGCATTGTAGCTGTGATTTCAACTTTGTCTTCATTGGCAATTGCTTTTTTAATTGTTGCTGTAAGCTTTTCACCAATTGCTACATCACCAACATTGGAAGCATCTCTTCCGTATAAACTGTTATACATTTCAACTGCATAGTTGTAAGGAAGTACAAAGCTTGAAGGATTTTCTGCAATCAATTTTTCATATTTGGCAAACAAGACATTTTTGTCTCCAGATTTGCTGGATATTTTGATTTCAGCATCCATCCAATATTCGTCATTTGGATACATTTTTTTTGCTTTTGCAAGAATTTCATCTAATGATTTTTGATCATCATTTTTAACATAATAATCAACTATGTATTGATACACTTCTTTGTAATCAGCACCTGTAACATTTGCATCAGTCAGCTTCTTGTAAAACTCAACAGCCAATGCTTCATTCTTCTGCTGGATAGCACAAGCCGCAATGTTTAATACTAATGATGTATCCAAACGATTCAAAGAAGTTTGCTGATATTCATACTTCTTATCTAAAATAAAGTTTTCAATTTCTATAGCTTTTTTGAATGCATCAATAGCGCCTTGGAAATTTTTAGTATT
Organism: Chitinophagaceae bacterium; assembly: GCA_947461495.1. GTDB lineage: Bacteria > Bacteroidota > Bacteroidia > Chitinophagales > Chitinophagaceae > Ferruginibacter. Next base: position 1,315 of record CANHLV010000188.1, on the reverse strand, counting down.
GTAAGAACGTGCACCTAAATCATAATAGCCATAGTATAAATCAAGGTAAGAAGTATGGTTTTCTAAACTCAGATATACATCTTTACCATCAAGCTGCTGGTTTTTCTTGAATGCATCAAATGCTTCTCCTTTTAAAGTAAATTGTTCTGCTTGTGAAACTGAACTGTCATGAGATAGTGAATTGTAAATTCTTCCTTTATAATAATATGCCTCAGGGTCATTTGCTTTTTTTGCATTAGACAAATATTTGTCAATACCAGCTTTTGCTTCTCTATATTGCATTTTACCCATCAGATCATTAATATCGTCAAGGTTTTGAGAAATTGCAACAGTGCCGGTTAAAACCAATCCACATAAAATTAAAATACGTCTCATTTGTATAGTTTTAAATTTGAGGGCAAAGATATTGGATTATTGGTTGAAAAAAAGGTTCAAAAGGTTCAATAAGTTCAATGAGTTCAAAAACTGCTGAAAAACACTCTTGAACCTATTAAACACTTTAAACCTATTGAACCTATCGAACCTATTGAACATTTTAAACCTTTTGAACATCTGAATCCTTTTACATAATTTTACCCTCTTGATTAGCCAGGAATCCATACAACAAATACAAAGCCGAATCGACATCATCGATATCGTGGGCACATTTGTAAAACTTAAAAAAAGAGGCGCCAATTATTTAGGCAATTGTCCTTTTCACAACGAAAAATCACCTTCTTTTACTGTCTCTCCCACCAAAGAAATCTATAAATGCTTTGGCTGCGGAAAAAGTGGAAATTCCATCAGCTTTTTGATGGAGCACGAAAAGTACAGTTATGTTGAATCTTTACGTTGGCTGGCAAACAGATACAATATCGAATTAGAGGAAACTGAAACCAGTCCTGAATTTAAAGCTATTCAACTTACTTCGGATTCGTTATACATCATCAACAATTTCGCCAGAGATTTTTTCAGAAATGCGTTGATGAAAACTGAAGAAGGCAATGACATTGCATTGAGCTATTTGAAAGAAAGAGGTTTCAGGCAAGAGATTATTGACAAATTTCAATTGGGTTACAACCCTGCTGCAAAAGATGATTTTGTTACTGCCGCTTTAGAAGGACAATACAATAAAGATTTGCTATTAAAAACTGGTCTTGTTGTCAATCGTGATGAAAGATTGCAGGACAACTATCGCGGAAGAATCATTTTTCCCATACACAACCAAAGTGGTAAAGTATTAGGGTTTGGTGCAAGAATTATCAAGACTAATGATAGATCACCGAAATACATCAACACCCCGGAAAATGAGATTTATGTAAAGAGCAAAATACTT
>CANHLV010000187.1 GCA_947461495.1 Chitinophagaceae bacterium | reverse complement strand
TGACAACCATGCCATCCATTACAGTAGTTCTGCAACTGGCCACCAATTTAGGCATTGGTCTTGGATCAGCAGTTGAACCGGCTGCTACTTCAACCAAACAGGTGCGGCATTTACCGCCACTGCCCTCAAGTTTACTGTAATAACACATCGCAGGCGGGGTTACATCACCTCCTATCTGCCTTGCGGCATTTAAGATAGTTGTACCCGGGGCAACATCAATGGTGATGTTGTCAATGGTTACTTTGATATTTTTTATTTCGTCGGACATATTAAAAAGTCAAAATTCAAAAGTTAAAAATCAAAACTGAAAAGTCAAAATTCAAAAGTTAAAAGTCAAATGACATCATTTTGCTTTTAGAACAATTGAAGCGATAATTTTTGAAATTTCTTCTGCTTCATTTACCAGTTTATTTATTTCATCCTTAGAAACCTGCATTGTGTCTCTGATTAAACAAAGCCAATATTTTGTTTCATTAGCAGATTTTAATGCTATTATCAAGAACTTTATCCAATCTTTTTTACTACTTCCTGATGAACCCTCTACCACATTAGCACCTATTGATGTGGCGCTTCTTACCAATTGGTCAAACATTGAGTAAAAAACCTTCTCGTATTTACTAGAACTCACAAAACTCACAACATCTTTTGAAAAGTAAAAACACCTATGTTTTATATTGTATGGCTTATACTCTTCTTCAATTATAAACCCCTCTACCCAATCATCATTCTCCACCTTTTTTACTTTTTAATTTTTACTTTTTAATTTGTAGGAACATGTATCGGATCCGCATAATGCCTTAACCCATAATTCTCCGTCAAGCATTTCTCCGGATTGTTTACATGCCACTCAAATTCATCGCGGAAATGCCTGATAGCTGCTGCAACAGGCCATGCCGCTGCATCACCTAAAGGACAAATTGTATTCCCTTCGATTTTTCTTTGAATGTCCCACAACAAATCAATATCACTCATCTTGCCTTTTCCCTTCTCTAAGCTCAATAATATTTTCTCCATCCAGCCTGTGCCCTCACGGCAAGGGCTACATTGTCCGCAACTTTCGTGACGATAAAATCTTGCCAAAGTGTATGTATGACGAACAATGCATTGGTCTTCATCCAACACGATAAATCCACCAGAACCCATCATAGAACCTGTTGCAAAACCGCCATCGCTCAAGCTTTCATAGTTCATCAAACGCTTTTCGCCTTTGGCAGTTGTCAATAATAAGTTAGCAGGAAGAATTGGAACTGAAGAGCCTCCTGGTATGCAGGCTTTTAATTTCTTTCCATTTGGAATGCCACCACAATATTCATCGCTGTAAATAAATTCTTCTACAGAGATGGTCATATCTATTTCGTAAATACCTGGTTTGTTGATATTACCACAAGCAGAAATCAATTTGGTTCCGGTAGAGCGACCCACACCAATTTTTGCATACTCATCGCCACCTTCGTTTATAATTGGAACAACTGCAGCCAATGTCTCAACATTATTAACCACAGTTGGGCAACCCCACAAACCTTTAACCGCCGGGAATGGAGGTTTGATTCTTGGATTGCCTCTTTTACCTTCTAATGATTCTAGTAAAGCAGTTTCCTCACCGCAGATATAAGCACCTGCACCACGTTGCACATACATTTCACAATCAAATCCTGAACCTTGAATGTTTTTTCCTAACCAGCCGTTTTGTTTGGCTTCGGCAATGGCTTCTTCCAAAATATCGGTAATCCAATCGTATTCACCTCTGATATAAATATAGCTGGTGTTACTTCCTAACGCGAAAGAAGCAACGATCATTCCTTCAATTAAAATATGAGGAATGAACTCCATTAAATATCTGTCTTTAAATGTACCCGGTTCGCTTTCATCAGCATTACATACCAAATAACGTGGAACGCCATCAGGTTTTGCCAAAAAGCTCCATTTCATTCCGGTAGGGAAACCAGCTCCACCACGACCTCTCAAGCCACTTTTCTTTACCTCTTCGACGATGTCGGCAGGTTGCATTTTCAAAGCCTTTTCAACACTGCGATAACCGCCTTCACGGCGATATACATCATAATGTCTGATGCCTTCTACATGCGCTTTTTCGAGTAATAATTTTCTTCCCATTGTTATTAATTAGCTTTTGCTCTGCACTCTTCTATAATTGCGTCAACTTTTTCTTTGGTTAAATGTTCGCGATATGTTTTACCATATTGCATCATTGGTGCATATCCACAAGCACCGAGACACTCTACTGTTTTCAAAGTAAACATACCATCGGCAGTTGTTTCACCAACACCGATATTTAATTTCTGTTTGATATAATCAATGATATCATCGCTTCCATTCAGCATACATGGACCAGTTTGACAAACTTCAAACAAATGTTTGCCCACAGGTTTTAAATTATACATGCTATAAAAACTAGCCACTTCGTAAACTTCAATAGGCTCGATGCTCAATAAAGACGCCACATAGTCCATTACTGGAACATCAAGCCATCCTCCGAACTCCACTTGAGCCAAATGAAGTACAGGCAACAAAGCGCTCTTTTGTTTACCAACTGGATAACGAGCGATAATCTCGTTAACTCTCAACATTGTTTTATCGTTAAACTGAATCATTATTCTAATAATTAAAAAGTAAAAAATCAAAAGTAAAAGACAAGAATTTTTAATTTTTACTTTTAAATTTTTAATTTGTTTTAAGCATCCAATTCTCCCGCAATCAAATTCAAACTACTCATCGTTATCACCGCATCACTCAACATACCATCTTTAATCAGTTCAGGATATGCTTGATAATAAATAAAGCAAGGACGACGGAAATGCAATCTGTATGGCGTACGACCTCCATCGCTAATTAAGTAAAATCCTAACTCACCATTTGCACCTTCAACGGAGTTATACACTTCGCCGGCAGGCATTTCAGTTTCACCCATGATGATTTTGAAATGATAAATCAATGCTTCCATTTTGGTGTAAACATCTTTCTTCTCAGGTAGATAATAGGCAGGCACATCAGCATGATATACATCTGCATCTGCACCTTTAAATTCCTGCACTTTCTGATAAGCTTGTCTGATAATGCTCATACTCTGCCACATCTCTTCATTACGAACTAAAAATCTGTCATAGCAATCACCTGTAGTTCCAACAGGAACAGTAAAATCAAAATCCGAATAGCTTGAATATGGAGTATGAACCCTTACATCATAATCAACTCCTGCAGCACGAAGGTTAGGACCGGTAAATCCATAATTCATAGCACGTTCAGCAGTGATAGGTCCACAACCGATCGTACGCTCCATGAAGATTCTGTTTCTGGAAAACAAATTTTCAAACTCTTTTAACTGAGCGGGATAACCTGTTTTTTCATCCAGGAATTTCTCCAATTTTTCGAAAGCTGCATTTGTGAAATTTCTTTCGAAACCACCAATACGGCCAATATTAGTTGTTAGTCTTGATCCGCAAACCTCCTCATATATTTCATAAATCAATTCTCTGAATTGCATCACATATAAGAAGCCTGAATAAGCACCACTATCCACACCCACAATTGAATTACAAATCAGATGATCTGAAATACGAGCCAACTCCATGATGATAATCCGTAAATAATCTACACGCTTTGGTGTAGTTACACCTAACAATTTCTCACAAGTCAAATGCCATCCCATATTGTTAATTGGTGACGAGCAGTAATTCAATCTATCTGTGAGTGGTGTAATTTGATATAAAGGTCTTCTTTCAGCAATTTTTTCAAAAGCACGATGGATGTAACCAACAGTAGAAGTTGCTTTCATGATACGTTCGCCATCCAATTCCAGAATATTCTGAAATACTCCGTGAGTTGCCGGATGCGTCGGCCCCAAATTCAGCGTAGTCGTCTGTTTTTCAATGCTTCCTTCCGGTAAAAGTATGTGTTCGCTCATAATTTTAATTTGGTAATTTGACAATTTGGTAATTTGGTAATTTGAAAATGAATACATCAAACATCATCAAATTTTCAAATCATCAAATTATCACATTGTACTATCCTCTTCCAAACATTTCATCATCCTTATCAATCCTCGTCTGATCTTCCAATGGAAATTCCTTTCTTAAAGGGAAATAATCCATTTCATCCACATTCAAAATTCTAATCAGATTTGGATGACCAACAAAATTCACTCCGTAAAAATCAAATGTTTCTCTTTCCATGAAATTAGCCGATTGGAACAATGCTGTTGCACTGAAAACATCCGGCTGATTTATGTCGGTAAAAACTTTGAAACGAATACGAACGTTGGCTGACCAATTATGTAAATGATAAACTACAGCCAATTCCGCACCTTTATTATCAGGATA